>JBDUCE010000158.1:0-5875 GCA_040003635.1 Betaproteobacteria bacterium | reverse complement strand
CCGAGGTGTGGAACTATGTGGACGCCGTGATCATCCGTTCCACATAGCGCGCCACGACGTCGACTTCCAGATTGACTTGCGATCCGACGGTGAGCAGCCGCAAGTTGGTAACGGCCAATGTGTGCGGGATGAGATTGACCTCGAACCGCGTGCCCGCCACTGCGTTCACGGTCAGGCTCACCCCCTGCAGCGCGATCGAACCCTTGGCCGCGATGAAGCGCGCCAACGCGGAAGGCGCTTCGATCACGACGCGCCAACTCGCGGGCCCTGGATCGTTCGCGGGCACCTGATCAAACGCGACCACGGCGCCTACGCCATCGACATGTCCGCTCATCAGGTGTCCGCCGAGCCGGTCGGCGAGACGCAGCGCCTTTTCCAGATTGACTTCAGCACCCGTCTCGAGCCCGGCCGTGCAGCGCAACGTTTCTGCTGAAACGTCGAACGCCATACGCGCCGGAATTTTGTCCAGTGCGACCACGGTCAGGCAACAGCCATTCACCGCGACGCTGTCCCCGATCCGGACGTCGTCTACGCTCAACGCATCCACCTCGACCAGAAGCCGCACCCCGTCACCCTGCGCGAGGATGGCCGCAATGCGGCCACCGGCCTCCACAATCCCCGTGAACATCAGTGCGCCGTTCCGGTCACTCGCGCCATCACCCGCCAATCGGCGCCCATCGGCTCGATGGCCGAAATCTCCAGCGCTATGCGGTCGGCAAGGTGCGACAGACCGCCGGCGAATGCGGCGATGCCGCGTGCGGGATCGCCAAGAAAACAAGGGGCGAGGTAAAGGACGACCTCATCCACCAGGCGTGCCGCCAGAAACGCACCGTTCAGCCCTGAACCCGCTTCGAGGTGCACTTCATTCATCTCGCGTCTTGCGAACTCGCTCATCAGCGCAACAAGATCGATCCGCCCGTCCGCATCCGGCAAGGCCACGACTTCGACCTGCGACGGCCACTGCGGATTCCGCCCGCCGGCGGTGATTACCAGCGCGCCCTCCCCTTCGAGCACCTGCGCCGTCGGAGGTGTTTGGGCGTGGCGATCGAGCACCACCCGACGCGGTTGCCGGCTGGTGACAACATCGCGCACGGTAAGCCGCGGATCATCGTGGCGCACCGTGCCGATCCCGGTAACGATGGCGCAGGCCCGGGCGCGCCAGCGATGCCCGTCGCGCCGCGCCTCCGCACCGGTAATCCACTTGCTGTCGCCGTCTGCAAGCGCCGTGCGCCCGTCGAGACTGGACGCGGCCTTGAGCCTGACCCACGGCCGGCCGTGCGCCATTCGCTGGACAAATCCGCAATTGAGGGCGATGGCCTCCTGTTCCATCAAGCCGATGTCGACCTCGATACCTGCCCCGCGCAACCGCTCGCTGCCGTGTCCGGCCTTGGGATTCGGATCTGCCATCGCAGCGACCACTCTCGCGACGCCGGCGGCAATGAGGGCTTCCGTGCACGCAGCAGTGCGCCCGAGGTGGTTGCACGGCTCCAGCGTGACGTATGCCGTGGCGCCGCGCGTATCGTGGCCGCGCGCGCGGGCGTCGCTGATGGCGCGCACTTCGGCATGCGGCCCTCCCGCGCGTTCGTGGAAGCCTTCGCCGATGACTACGCCGTCGTGCACCAGCACGCAACCGACACGCGGATTGGGGGTGGTGGTATAGAGGCCTTGCCCGGCGAGCGCCAACGCCCGCGCCATATGCGCGGCATCGACGTTACTGAAAGACGGTGGCGCCACGCGCTGTACCCTTTAGGCACTGCCGCGCGCAACGCTTGCCGCGACACGGCTTGCGAGTGTGCCGTTGAACCTTGCCGATGACACCCGTGGCATCAGGCTCGATGAGCGCGATCCGGACACGTCGCCACGCACTCAGCGCTTCTTGATGCTGCGAATGGCGTCGCGGAAATCATCGACATCCTTGAAGTCGCGATAGACCGATGCAAAGCGGATATAAGCGACCTTGTCGAGCTTGTAGAGCTCCTGCATCACCATCTCGCCGATCTGCCGCGAGGGAATTTCGCGCTCACCCAATGCCAACACCTGCTGCACGATCCGGTCGACCGCCTGATCGATGAATTCGGTGGGCACCGGCCGCTTGTGCAGCGCGCGGGTGAAACCGACCCGCACCTTGCCCGCTTCGAAGTCGGAGCGCGTGCCATCGGTCTTGACGACCTGCGGCAGCCGCAGCTCGACTGTTTCGTACGTGGTAAACCGCTTCTGGCATTCGAGGCACCGCCGCCGCCGCCGGATGCTGTCCCCCGACTCGGAGACGCGGGAATCGATCACCTGCGTGTCGGCGCTGGTGCAGAAGGGGCATTTCATCCGTAGACCGGAAACTTCCCCGTCAGCGCCGCGACGCCGGCCTTGGCGTGCTTCACGGCGGTTTCATCGGCCGGCGCGTCGAGCACGTCGGCGATGAGATGGCCGAGCTCCTCGGTCTCGATCTCGGTGAAGCCGCGGGTGGTGATCGCCGGGCTGCCCATGCGGATGCCGGAGGTGACGAAAGGCTTTTCCGGATCATTCGGAATGGCGTTCTTGTTGACGGTGATATGCGCCCGCGAGAGTGCGGCCTCGGCGTCCTTGCCGGTGATCTTTTTCGCCCGGAGGTCGACCAGGAACATATGGCTGTCGGTGCCGCCCGACACGATGCGCAAGCCGCGCTCCGACAGGACCTTGGAAAGCACGCGGGCGTTTTCGACCACCTGCTCCTGGTAGCGACGAAAATCCTTGGAGAGCGCTTCGCCGAAGGCCACCGCCTTGGCGGCGATCACATGCATCAGCGGGCCGCCCTGCAACCCGGGAAAGACCGCCGAATTGATGGCCTTCTCATGTTCCGTGGTGGTGAGGACAAAGCCCCCTCGCGGGCCGCGCAGGGTCTTGTGAGTGGTGCTGGTGACGAACTGCGCGATACCGACGGGGGAAGGATAAACATCGGCGGCGATGAGACCCGCATAGTGCGCCATGTCCACCATTAACGACGCCCCCACCGCATCGGCCATGGCGCGAAAGCGCTTCCAGTCGATGACACGCGAATAGGCGGACGCGCCGGCAATGATGAGCTTGGGCTTGTGCTGGTGCGCGAGTGCCTCGGCGCCGTCGTAGTCGATGAGCTCGGTATCCGGGTCGAGACCATAGGCCACGACGTTGAACCATTTGCCGCTCACGTTCACGGGCGATCCGTGGGTCAGGTGCCCGCCGTGCGACAGGGACAGTCCCAGGATGGTATCGCCCGGCTTGAGTGCCGCGAAGAACACGGCCTGATTCGCCTGCGCACCGGAATGGGGCTGAACATTGGCCGCCTGCGCACGAAAGAGCTTTCGGACCCGCGAGATGGCGAGCTCCTCCGCGACATCGACGTGCTCGCAACCGCCGTAATAACGCTTGCCGGGATAGCCCTCCGCGTACTTGTTGGTGAGCTGGGAGCCCTGCGCGGCCATCACCGCAGGGCTGGCGTAGTTCTCCGAGGCAATGAGCTCGATGTGATCTTCCTGGCGCCGATTTTCGGCAGCAATGGCCGCCCACAGGGCGGGATCGGCGTTGGCGAGCGAAATCGATCGATGGAACATGGGTGACGTCCGGGCGACACGGCGGAGAGCCGTCAATTCCGATTTTATCATTCGTGCGCCTTCTGCCCGGATTGCCTCTCTCCGCGAAGCCGCCGTTTGGGCGCCGATGCGCGTTGCCTGTTCAAAAGCTCCTATAATCGCCGGGCCGCCCGCCGACCTTAAGACCCAGACCGCCTCAGCCCCGGTGAACGGGGGCTGATGCCGCCGTCGATAACTCAAAAGGGGGAAACCTTTGAGCGCTCTCCTCGCCGCCTCCCGGCTCATCGACCGCTGCACCGAGCGATTCGGACAGCTCCTGTACTGGATCATCCTGGCAATGGTCCTGATCAGCGCCGGCAACGCCGTGGTGCGCAAGGCGTTCAACTGGAGCTCCAATAGCCTGCTCGAAATCCAGTGGTACCTCTTCTCCGCGGTGTTCCTGCTCGGCGCAGGCTACACGCTCTTGCGCAACGAGCACGTGCGGATCGATGTCATCGCCGGCCGGCTGAGCAAACGCGCGCAGGCGTGGATCGACATCATCGGGACGGTCTTTTTCCTGCTGCCCATGGCCCTCCTGATCGGCTGGCTGGCGTGGCCGGTATTCGTGGACACCTGGCAGCGCAACGAGGTGTCGACCAACTCCGGCGGACTCATCATCTGGCCGGCGCGGCTCCTGATGCCGGTCGGCTTTGCGTTCCTCGCCATTCAGGGCCTCTCGGAACTCATCAAGCGCATCGCTTTCCTCAAAGGCCTGATCCCCGATCCGAGCGAGAAGATCGTCAAGAAAACCGCCGAGGAAGAGCTCGCCGAGGAAATCCTCCGCGCCCGCGGTGAGCAGGCCGTCGCCGCCGATGTCGCACGCGCCGCGGGACAGCCGAAATGATGGCCTTTCTTATCGCCAACATCGCGCCGATGATGTTCCTGAGCCTGGTGGTGGTGTTGCTGCTCGGCTATCCGGTCGCGTTTTCGCTCGCTGCGGTCGGCATCGTCTACGCATTGGTAGGGATCAATCTGGGATTGCTGACGCCATCCCTCGTCCAGGCGCTGCCGGAGCGGGTGTGGGGCGTCATGTCCAACGACACGTTGCTCGCAGTACCGTTCTTCACCTTCATGGGCCTGATCCTCGAGCGCAGCGGCATGGCCGAGGATTTGCTCGACACCATCGGCCAGCTCTTCGGCCCGCTGCGGGGAGGCTTGGCCTATGCCGTGATCTTTGTCGGCGCGCTGCTGGCGGCCACGACCGGCGTGGTGGCGGCGTCCGTCATCTCGATGGGCCTCATCTCGCTGCCGATCATGCTGCGCTACGGCTACGACCGCCGGTTCGCGAGCGGCGTCATCGCTGCCTCCGGGACCCTGGCGCAGATCATTCCGCCCTCGCTCGTGCTCATCATCATGGCCGACCAGCTCGGCCGCTCGGTGGGCGACATGTACGCCGGGGCGTTCATTCCCGGCATCACGCTGGCGGCGCTTTACGCGGCGTATGCGATCGGTGTTTCGGTAGTGAAGCCGCAATGGGCCCCCGCCCTGCCGCCGGAGGCTCGCACGTTGCGCGAGCCGGATGGCACCAACGGCACGCGCTCGCTGCTGGTGCTAACCGTGTTGTCGGCCGTTGCCGCGGTGGTGTTCGCCAAGCTGTACTACCCCGCCGACGCGCCGAAGGATGAAGTCATCGTGGTGGCCACCAGTGTCGGTGCCGGCCTCGCATTTTTTAGCGCGCTCTTAAGCCGCCTCCTGAAAATCCGGCTCCTGTCGGGTCTCGCCGAGCGCGTGGTCTTTGTCCTCATTCCCCCGCTCGCCCTTATCTTCCTGGTGCTGGGCACGATTTTCCTGGGGGTCGCTACGCCTACCGAAGGCGGCGCGATGGGCGCGACTGGCGCGCTCCTGATGGCGCTCGCCCGCCGGCGCCTGTCGTGGAAGCTGTTGCGCCAGGCGATGGATACCACCGCCAAGCTCTCCACCTTTGTCGTATTCATCCTGGTGGGCGCACGGGTATTCAGCCTGACCTTCTATGGCGTGAACGGACATGTGTGGGTCGAGCACCTGCTGCTCAATCTTCCCGGCGGCCAGCTCGGGTTCCTGATCGTGGTGAATATTCTCATCTTCTTCCTGGCGTTCTTCCTCGACTTCTTCGAGCTGTCCTTCATCATCATTCCACTGGTCGGGCCGGTCGCGGACAAGCTCGGCATCGATCTCATCTGGTTCGGCGTGCTGCTCGGCGTCAACATGCAGACCTCGTTCATGCATCCTCCATTCGGGTTCGCGCTGTTCTATCTTCGAAGCGTCGCGCCGGCCAAGGACTATCTCGACAAGCTCACCGGGCGGCTTACCGCGCG
>JBDUCE010000157.1:0-5897 GCA_040003635.1 Betaproteobacteria bacterium | reverse complement strand
GGACAGGTCATCGGCACGCTCGGGGTGATCGGGCCGACGCGCATGGCCTACGAGCGCGTCATTCCCATCGTCGATATCACCGCGAAGCTCCTGTCGAACGCATTGACGCAACAACGAAATGGATAGGGACCACTGATGGCGGGCCGTTCAGGAAAAAGAAGCGCCAGTCGCAAACCAGTTGCCGGCAATGCGGGAGTCAAGGTCCCGAGCGTCAGGAAGCCGAAGCCAGGAGACATCAGGACCCCGATCTCCCGCGAAGCGGCGCGCAACGCGGCATTGATCGCGCGTTTTTACGCCGCCTTTGGCCGTCGCGATGCCGACGGGATGATCGCGTGTTATGCGTCCGATGCCTCCTTTTGGGATCCTGTTTTCACGCACCTCGATTACGCCGGCATGTGCGCGATGTGGCGCATGCTTTGCGCGCGAGGCAAGGATCTGCAGGTCAAGGCGTCGGGAATCGACGCCGACGTGACCGACGGACGCGCCCATTGGACCGCGCGCTACATCTATAGCGCGACGGGTCGGCCGGTGGTCAACGAGATCGATGCGGTGTTTCGATTTCGCGACGGCAAGATTGCTTCGCACCGGGACAGCTTCGACCTGTGGCGGTGGTCGCGCCAGGCGTTGGGTCCGGTCGGCTGGGTGGTGGGTTTGCCGGGGCTGCGCAACACCATCCGGAAAAAGGCGCGGGCAACACTGAAGGCATACCGGGCCCGCGAATGATTCGCCGGTGACCGCGTACCTTCGGGAGCCTCCGCACGACCACACCACCATTGCCCGGGTGGGCGTGCTGCTCGTCAATCTGGGCACGCCTGATGCCGCGACACCCGCCGCAGTCCGTCGCTATCTCGCCCAGTTCCTGGCCGATCGCCGGGTGGTGGAAATCCCGCGCGCGCTGTGGATGCCGATCCTGCACGGCGCCGTGCTGCGGGTGCGTCCGGCCAAGTCCGCGCGCAAGTACGCGGCCATCTGGACCAAGGACGGATCGCCGCTCCTGATCCACAGCGTCAGGCAACGCATGCTGCTCATGGGCCAGCTCGGGGAACGCCTGAAGGCCCTGGGTGTTCCCGGCGACCTGGCCGTGGTCGAGCTTGGCATGCGCTACGGCAACCCGTCGATTGCGGCGGCGATGGCAAGGCTCAAGGCGGCGGACTGCGACCGGATACTCGTGGTGCCGCTTTATCCCCAATACGCGGCCAGCGCGACCGCCTCCGCCCTCGACGCGGTGTTCGCCACGGCGGTCCGCATGCGGCGCATGCCCGCATGGCGCACCATCGACGCCTTTCATGACGACGCCGGCTACATCAAGGCCCTGGCGCAATGCGTCAACGACTATTGGGTGCGCAACCGCCGGCCCGATCATCTGGTGCTGAGCTTCCACGGCCTGCCGCGCCGGTCTCTCGACCTGGGCGATCCCTACTATTGCCAATGCCAGAAGACCGCGCGATTGCTGGCGGCCGAGCTTGGGCTCGAGCCCAAGCAGTATGCCGTGGCGTTCCAGTCGCGCTTCGGACCTGCGCAGTGGCTCAAGCCGGCCACGATGGCGACCGTCGAAGCGCTGGCCAAGGACGGCAACAAGCGCGTCGATGTGTTCTGTCCGGGCTTTGTGAGCGATTGCCTCGAAACGCTGGAGGAGCTGGGGATCGAGGTGAAGCAGGCGTTCCTGGCCGCCGGGGGCGCGGAGCTCCACGCCATCCCCTGCCTCAACGAGCATCCCGCGTGGATTGCGGCGCTTACCGGGATCGTCCTGCGGCATCTATCCGGGTGGCTGACCCCGCCCGCCGACGTGCCGGCGCGCGAGATGACACAGGCCCGGGCCAGGGCGCACGGCGCTACCCGCTGAATCGGCGCCTCCGCGTTCCCGGCCTGCGCTTAGCCGTTGAAAGCCGCCGGAATGGCCCCATAGTCGTCAGGGTCGGGTAATGCCGGCACGGATTCATGCTGCGTCCACCCGCGGGAGCACCGCGGGACCGGGAAATTCTCAACCAGCTCATATAGCGATGACTAATCAAGACCCTTCCAATGGCGGTTTGGGCCGCGAGCCGGCCGATTCGGCGCCCGAGCCGGACTCCGGCATTTCAGAGCATGCCGAGCTCCTGCCGGCGGAGGCAGCAGCGGAAGCGGCTGTGCAACTCAAGCGCGCCGAAGACGAAGCGCTGGCCATGAAGGACGCCTACCTGCGCGCCCGCGCCGATGTCGAGAATGTCCGGCGCCAGGCCCAGGCCGACCTCGCCAAGGCGCACAAGTACGCCATCGAGCGCTTCGCCGAAGACCTGCTGCCGGTGAAGGACGCCCTCGAGACCTCGCTTACCACCGCCAACGCCACTCCCGACACGCTGCGCGCCGGCGTGGAGCTGACGCTAAGGCAACTGGTGGCGGCGTTCGAAAAGGCCCAGCTTACCGAGATCGACCCCGCCGGCGAAAAGTTCGACCCCCATTACCACCAGGCCATGGCCATGGTGGAAAGCGACCAGCCTGCGAATACCGTGGTGCAGGTCATGCAGAAAGGCTATCGGCTGAACGATCGCGTCCTGCGCCCCGCATTGGTCGCGGTGGCCAGGGCCGATACGGACCGTCAATGACGCGCTTCCGACTTGATTCGGCGCTCGAAAACCCAACCTGACGCTTACGTAACATTGCGAAGAATCCGGAGGACCTCGACATGGCAAAGATTATCGGCATCGACTTGGGCACCACCAACAGCTGCGTCGCCATCATGGAAGGCGGCCAGCCGAAGGTGATCGAGAATTCCGAAGGCGCCCGCACCACGCCTTCGATCGTCGCGTACATGGAAGACGGCGAGATCCTGGTCGGCGCGCCGGCCAAGCGGCAGGCCGTCACCAATCCCAAGAACACCGTGTTCGCCGTGAAGCGCCTGATCGGCCGCCGCTTCGAGGAGAAGGAAGTCCAGAAGGACATCAACCTCATGCCGTACCGAATCGTGCGGCACGACAACGGCGACGCCTGGGTCGAGATCCGCGGCAAACGCGTGGCGCCCTCGCAGGTCTCCGCGGAAATCCTGCGCAAGATGAAAAAGACGGCCGAGGACTATCTCGGCGAGGAAGTCACCGAAGCGGTGATCACCGTGCCTGCGTATTTCAACGATTCGCAGCGGCAGGCGACCAAGGATGCCGGCAAGATCGCCGGGCTCGAGGTCAAGCGGATCATCAACGAGCCCACGGCCGCCGCGCTGGCCTTCGGGCTCGACAAGAAAGAAGGCGATCGCAAGATCGCGGTGTACGACCTGGGCGGCGGCACGTTCGACGTCTCCATCATCGAGATCGCCGCGGTCGAAGGCGAGCACCAGTTCGAAGTGCTGTCCACCAACGGTGATACGTTCCTCGGCGGCGAGGATTTCGACCAGCGCATGATCGATTACGTGGTCACCGAATTCAAGAAGGAAGCCGGCGTCGATCTGAAGAACGACGTGCTCGCGCTGCAACGCCTCAAGGAAGCGGCGGAGAAGGCCAAGATCGAGCTCTCATCCTCGCAACAGACCGAGATCAACCTGCCTTACATCACGGCGGATCAGTCCGGTCCCAAGCATCTGTCGATCAAGATCACCCGGGCCAAGTTCGAAGCACTGGTCGAGGAGCTGATCGCACGCACGGTCGAGCCGTGCCGCATCGCCGTCAAGGATGCGGGGGTCAAGCTTTCGGACATCAGCGACGTGATCCTGGTCGGCGGCATGACGCGGATGCCCAAGGTGCAGGACACGGTCAAGGAATTCTTCGGCAAGGAGCCGCGCAAGGACGTGAACCCGGACGAAGCGGTGGCGGTGGGTGCGGCGATCCAGGGTGGAGTGCTCAAGGGCGATGTAAAGGATGTGCTGCTCCTCGACGTGACGCCTCTGTCACTCGGCATCGAGACCCTCGGCAGTGTCATGACCAAGCTCATCCAGAAGAACACCACCATTCCGACCAAGGCGCAGCAAACGTTCTCGACGGCGGACGACAATCAATCGGCCGTGACGATTCACGTGCTGCAGGGCGAGCGGGATGTCGCCAGCGGCAACAAGAGCCTGGGCCAGTTCAATCTCGAAGGCATTCCGCCGTCGCCGCGCGGCATGCCGCAGATCGAAGTGGCATTCGACATCGACGCCAACGGGATCCTGCATGTGTCGGCCAAGGACAAGGCGACCGGCAAGGAAAACAAGATCACGATCAAGGCGAGCTCCGGGCTCACCGACGACGAGATCCAGCGGATGGTGAAGGACGCCGAGGCGCATGCCGAGGACGATCGGAAGCAGGTCGAAGTGGTGCAGGCCCGCAACCAGCTCGACGCATTGGTGCACAGCGTGAAGAAGTCGGTGACCGAGCACGGTGACAAGGTCGGTGCGGACGAAAAAGGCCGGATCGAAGCTGCGATCAAGGACGCTGAAGAGTTGCTGAAGCAGAACGACGCCGGCAAGGAAGCGCTGGAAGCGAAGGCCACCGCGCTTTCCGCGGCCGCGCAGAAGCTCGGCGAGGCGATGTATGCGCAGGCGCAAGCGGGTGCCGACGGCGCCGGCCCGCAAGGTGGCGCTCCGGGCGGTGGCGGCGGGGGTACCAACAGCGGCAACGACGAGAAAGTTGTCGACGCCGAGTACACGGAAGTACGCGACAAGAAGTGAGATTGCAGAGATTGCATCACCCAGCAGCGAAAATGGGGTCAGGGTCAGCCGGGAAATCGGTCTGACCCTGTTTTCGTCATCCCACCCGAGCGTGGCTGCGCTGCATCGCCATCCCTGCGAACGCAGGGACCCATTTTGACGTTGATGGGCGCGCGGCCGAACCTGAACTGGGCGCATTGGTGCCCGGTAAAATGGATTCCCGCGTTCGCGGGAATGACGATCGTAGCTCGGTTGCGCGAATGACGGTCTAGGCGCTCACTGGTTTTCCGGGATTGATCTAAATGGCTAACAAGCGCGACTACTACACGGTCCTCGGCGTCAATCGCGACGCCACCGAGGAAGACATCAAGAAGGCTTATCGCAAGCTCGCGATGAAGCATCACCCGGACCGCAATCCGGATGATCACAAGGCCTCGGAAGATAAGTTCAAGGAAGCCAAGGAAGCCTACGAAATCCTGACCGACGCACGCAAACGCGCGGCGTACGATCAGTTCGGTCACGCCGGCGTCGATCCGTCCGCCGCCGCCGGCTTTGGCGCGCGTGGGGCGGGGCAGGAAGGCTTTGGCGGCTTTGCCGATGCTTTCGGCGACATCTTCGGGGAGATTTTTGGCGCACAGCAGCGTGGCGGCCGCGGCAACGGCGCGTATCGCGGCGCGGATCTTCGCTACAACCTCGAGCTGGCGCTGGAAGACGCGGCGCGGGGCACCGAAGCCAAGATCCGCATTCCGGCGATGGAAGAGTGCGAAACCTGTCACGGCAATGGCGCCAAGCCCGGCACCCAGCCCAAGCAATGTCCGGCGTGCGGCGGTCGCGGCGAAGTGCGGGTGTCGCAGGGATTCTTCTCGATTCAGCAGACCTGCCCGCAATGTCACGGCACCGGCAAGATCGTGCCCGAGCCTTGTCCGACGTGTCACGGCAACGGTCGCGTCAAGAAGTACAAGACACTCTCGGTCAAGATTCCCGCGGGCGTGGATCAGGACGATCGCATCCGCCTCACCGGCGAAGGCGAGGCCGGTATGAACGGCGGACCGTCGGGCGATCTCTATGTTGTCGTCAACCTGAAGCCGCACGCGGTGTTCCAGCGCGAAGGGGGCGACCTGCATTGCGAGATGCCGATCAGCTTCGTGACGGCAGCGCTTGGTGGCGACATCGAGATACCAACCCTCGAGGGGCACGCCGAGATCAAGATCCCTGCCGAGACCCAGACCGGCCAGGTGTTTCGGCTGCGTGGCAAGGGCATCAAGCAGGTGCGCGGATCGGCGTCCGGCGATCTTTTCTGCCACGT
>JBDUCE010000156.1:0-5994 GCA_040003635.1 Betaproteobacteria bacterium | reverse complement strand
GCTCGCAGCGGATCGCGGCGCCGTACCTCTTCGTTCACTACCGAATCGGGCGTTACAGCCCACTAGGCCGCCGGCTCAGTGCAGGGTCGCGAAAATGCGCTCGGCCAAAGCGCGGCTGATACCTGGCACGCGGCAGAGGTCGTCGACGCTCGCGGCATGCACGCCGCGCAGGCCGCCGAAGTGCGCAAGCAAGGCCTGCCGCTTGCGCGCGCCGATGCCTTCGATTTCCTGCAGCGACGAGGTGGTGCGCGCTTTTGCCCGCCGCGCGCGATGTCCCTGGATGGCAAAGCGGTGCGCTTCGTCGCGGATCTGTTGGAGCAAATGCAATCCAGGATGGTCAGGTGGCAGATTGAGCGGGTGCGCACGATCGGGAAACACGATGTCCTCGTCACCGGGCTTGCGTTCCGGACCTTTGGCAATGCCGATGAGGCGGGTGGTATGCAATCCCTGCTCGGCCAGGACCTCGGCGGCAATGCCCACTTGTCCCTTGCCGCCGTCGATCACCAGCAGGTCCGGTGCAGGATATTCTCCTGCCACGATGCGCGCGCAGCGACGGCTCAGGGCTTCACGCATCGCGGCGTAGTCGTCCCCGGGCGCAACCGGCGTGACGTTGAACCGGCGGTATTCGGAGGTTTGCATGGCATGCCGGTCGAAGATTACGCACGACGCGACTGCGCGCTCGCCCATGGTGTGCGACACATCGAAACATTCGATGCGTTGCGCCGAAGGCGGTAATCCGAGCGCCGTCTGCAATGCGGCGAGCCGGTCTTCCTGGGTCGCCTTCTGGGCGAGCTTCTGGCCGATGGCGAATTGCGCATTCTGCATCGCCATGGCCAGCCACACCCGGCGTTCTCCTCCCGGATTGCTCACGATCTGTACGCGCTGGCTCGCCTGCAGCGAGAGCACCTCGGCCAGGGTGTGGTGCTCGCCCGCACCGGGCGCCACGATGGTGGGCGGCACCGGGCGCTCGACATAGTGCTGCTCCAGAAAGGCGCAGACCACGTCGTCGAGCAATGACGCATCGGCGTGTTGCGGAAAGAAGGTGCGATCGCCGACATGCCGTCCGCCGCGGATCATTACCAGGTTCACGGCCACCAGGCCCTGCTCCGCCGCCGCCACCACTACGTCGAGATCACCCGCAGTGGCACTTTCCACGAATTGCCGCGACTGGAGCTGCTGCAACCGGGTGATCTTGTCGCGGATACGCGCGGCGCGCTCGAAGGCAAGTCCGGCACTTGCTTCCTCCATCTGCGATTGGAGCCGGCCCAGCACTTCGGTGGTCTTGCCCTGCAGGAACAGCAACGCGCTTTGAACGTCGATGCGGTATTCCTCTTCCGCAATAAGGCCCACGCACGGCGCACTGCAGCGCTCGATCTGATGCAGCATGCAGGGCCGCGAGCGATTGGCGAATACCGTGGGTTCGCAGGTGCGCAACTGAAACACCTTTTGCAGCAGGGCCATGCCTTCGCGCACCGCGCCTGCGCTCGGGAAAGGGCCGAAGTACCGGTGTTGGCGGTCGAGCTTGCCGCGATGGAATCGAAGCTGCGGAAAGGTCTCGCCGGTCAGGCAGACATATGGATAACTTTTGTCGTCGCGAAACAGGATGTTGTAGCGCGGCTCCAGCGCCTTGATGAAATTGTTCTCGAGCAGGAGCGCCTCGCCTTCCGAACGGGTGACGGTCGTCTCCACACGCGCGATCTGCGCCACCATCACCGCAATGCGCGTTTCGTGGCCGCTTTTCTGGAAATAGCTCGACACACGCTTCTTGAGATCGCGCGCTTTCCCGACATAGAGCGTTTCGCCGGCCGCATCGAGCATCCGGTACACGCCGGGTCGATGCGGGAGCGAGAGCATCACCTCCCGCGCGTCGAACGCAGTGGTAACGACCGGGAATGCCTCGGCAGGCTGAGGCGGAGTCGTCATCGTCGATTCAGGCAACATGCACCGGGCTCGCTTGCGGCGGTAATGCGAGATGCGCCGCGATGGCGTCGAACACGCTACGAAACATGGCAGGCGTGAGCCGGCCGGTATTGGTGTTGTACCGGCTGCAATGGTAGCTGTCGAAAAGGGCGATGCCACGCGGGAGTGGATGGCATGCGCCGTGGGCGAAGGGAACGGCCGACGGCGTGAGCTTCAATGCGCGCACGGCGGCCTGGTGCGCCACCCGGCCCAGCGCGAGCAGCGCACCGGAGTCGGGAACGCTTTGCAGGTCGGCCGCGAGATACCTGTTGCATTCGCGAATTTCGGCCGGCAATGGCTTGTTCCCCGGTGGCAGGCACTTCACCGAGTTGGTGATGCGGCAGTTGGCGAGCTGCAGTCCATCCTCCGGACCGGTGGCGACCGGCGAGCTCGCGTAACCGTAGGTATAAAGCGTCTCGAACAACAGGATGCCGGCATAATCGCCGGTAAACGGGCGGCCGCTGGCATTGGCCCCGTGCAATCCGGGCGCAAGCCCCACGATGGTCAACCCTGCGCCAAGCGGGCCAAACGGCGGCACGGGCCGGCAAAAATACGTCGGGTATTCCGCTTTCACCGCCTCGAGAAAAGTCGCGAGCCGTGGGCACCGCCGGCAGGCCGGGTCGTACACGGCGGTGGCGGGCATAAGCGTTGCGTCTGGCAGAATGGGCCCTTTTTTCCTGGCAGCGAAAGGCATCGGCATTGAGTAATCGAAACATTGTGGCGCAGCGTCATTTTGCCAGCATCAGCGCTGCGGCGCGACGGCTGCTCCTTTCGTCTTGCCTCGCAATGCCGCCACGTGCTGCCTGCTGAGCGCAGCCTCGAGTTGCGGGCCCATCTGCCGACGCCGAAGGCGATGCGTCGCGATCGGCCACCGCTTTTGTTCGTGCACGGCGGTTTCTGCGATAGCTGGTGCTGGGAGCCGCATTTCCTCCCGTGGTTCGCGGCCCATGGTTATCCATCGTACGCCTTGAGCCTGCGGGGGCACGGCGCTTCGGGAGGCCACGATTCGCTGTGGGTCGCGGGGCTCGATGATTATGCCGCCGATGTCGAGCGCGTGGCCTCCGAGCTCGCGGCATCGCCGGTGCTCATCGGGCACTCGATGGGTGCGGCCGTCGTCGAGCGCTTGCTGGCGACCCGGCCTTTGCGCGGTGCGGCGTTGCTGGCCCCGGTGCCGCCGAACGGGCTGCTGGTGGTGGCCGCGCGCCTGGCGGCGCAGCAACCCGATCATCTCATGGGCATGAGCCAGCTCGATCCGGGACGACTCACGAGCGAAGTGCTGCGCACCTTCCGGCCGTACTATTTCAGCGCCGATGTGGGTGCCGAAATCCTGGCCGAAGCCGAGCGCCATCTGGGCCACGAATCGCCACGCGCACTGATGGATCTCTCGTTGCGCCTGCACTGGCAACTGCCGGAGCGGCCGGATGTTCCGGTGTGCGTGTTGGGTGCCGAGGGCGATCGCATCTGCACGCCCGACGATGTGCGGGCGACGGCACGGCATCACGGCGTCGAGCCGGTGCTGGTCGAAGGACTCGCGCACATGCTGATGCTGGAGCGGGAGTGGGAGCGCGCCGCCACGGCACTTCTCCGGTGGGTCGACAAGCTCGCGTAACGGGGCGTCCCCGCTCCGCCTCGCCATCAGCATCGTCAATCACGACCTTGGTAACGCCGGCGTGCGGGCGATTCTCGCGAAGTCATCCGCCGGCAGCGGATGGCTGATCCAGAACCCCTGCACGCAATGGCAACCGCGCTTGCGCAGGAAATCGAGTTGCGCTTCGGTGCCCACGCCCTCGGCCACCACCCGCAGTCCCAGGCCCTTGGCCAGTGCTATGATGGCTTCAGTGATGGCGGCATCGCCGGCGTCGGTTTCGAGATCGGCAATGAAGGAAATGTCGATTTTGAGAGTGTCGACGGGCAGGTGCTTCAAGTGCGTCAATGACGAAAAGCCGGTGCCGAAGTCGTCGATCGCGACGGTGAAGCCCTCATCTCGCAGTTGCACCAGCACCTTGCGAATGGCATCGAGGTCGTGCAGCAGGCTGGTCTCGGTGACCTCGAGCTCGATCCACTCCGGTTTGCAACCCACGCCGCGCACGATGCCGAGAATACGGTGGGCGAGGTCTTCGCGGTAGAACTGCCGCGCGGAGAGGTTCACTGAAACGGTGAGCGGCAGCCCGGCCTTGCGCCAGGCCGCGCATTGCCGCGCCGCAGTTCGCAACACCCACTCCCCGAGCGCATGAATGAGCCCGGATTCTTCCGCCAACGGGATGAAAGCGGAGGGCGGAATCGCGCCCAGGGTGGCATCGTGCCAACGCAACAGGGCCTCGGCGCCGATCACCTGGCCATCCTCGACCCGCACCATCGGCTGGTAGTGCAGTTGCAACGCATCGTCCTTGAGCGCTGCCCGCAATGCCCGCTCGAGCGTGTGCTGCTTCAACCGGTCCGCCGCCAGATCCGCTTCCAGGAACTGGTAGGTGTTGCGTCCGAGCTCCTTCGAACGATACATCGCCACGTCGGCATGCTTCAGCAGCTCTTCCGGATCGTCCGAATCGTCGGGATAAACGCTGATGCCGATCGAGGAGGTCACGTCGATCTCGTTGTCCTCGATCACAAAGGGCTGCGCCACCGCATCCAGGAGCTTCTGCGCGATGCGCCCCAGGATGGCCGGGTCCTCGATGTCTTCCACGATGACCATGAACTCGTCGCCGCCCAGGCGCGCGAGCAAGTCGCTTTCGCGCACCGCGGCCGACAGCGCACGGGTCACGTGTTTCAGCAACTCGTCGCCGATGCGATGGCCGAGGGTATCGTTGACGTTCTTGAAGCGATCGAGATCGATGAAGAGCACGCCCACGCGCCGGTTGCTGCGCTTGGCGAGCGCGATCGCCTGCGCCAGGCGCTCGTGCAGCAACAGCCGGTTGGGCAGGCCGGTCAGCACGTCGCGCGTGGCCATGATCTGCAGCCGCTCCTCGGCCTGGATCCGCGACGAGACATCCTGCACGAACGACAGGATGGACGCGAGCCGTCCCTCGTTGTCGAGCAGGCAGGAGTGATACCACTCGCACCAGATCGTCGTGCCGTCCTTGCGGTGATTGCGCATGAGTCCGGTTGCGCGCGGCTCGCGGCCGGTCGTCAGTTGCTCGACCAGGCTCGTCATCTGCTCGAGATGCTCCTTGTGCACCAGCAGGTTGTCGGTGAGGGGCATGCCGAGGACTTCCTCGACCGTCCAGCCGAAGATGTTCTGTGCCTGCGGCGACCAGCGCACCAGCCGGAACTCGCGGTCCCACTCGAGCACGGCGAGCGGCGTGTTGTTGATGTGGGAAGAGAGCATCCAGTTGGCGCGGCGCAGCGCCTCTTCGTTGCGCTTTTGCTCGTGCACGTCGGTGTGCACGGCGTAAATCCCCATTACCTGGCCTTCAGCATCGCGATTGGGCGCCAGATGAACCGATTCCCAGCGCGGATCGCCGTGGGGCTGCGCCAGCAATTGCTCGGTCGATACCACTTCGCCCGCCAGCACCTGCTCGAACAAGGGGCGTAGCTGGGCGGTGCGTGACTCGCCGACGACATCGCTCAACAGCCTTCCGGTCAGCGCCTTTCGGCCTTCCCCCAGCCAGTCCTCGTTATGCCGGTTGAGAAAGCGCAGGTGATAGCCCCGGTCGATGTAGGCCACGCGCGCCGGCACGTTGTCCATGATGAGCCGGAGCTCGGCTTCGGAAACCCGCAACGCTTCCTGCGCCTGCTTCAGGCCGTGGATATCGTGCATCAGCACAAACGCGCCATGCACCTCGCCATTAGCACCGGGGTCGGGCACCAGGCGGATCGTCATCCAGCGCCGCGTGCCGTCCCCGCCGGCCACGATGCGATCGAATGCCGTCGACTCACCGGCGAGCGCCCGGCTGACCATTGCCTGCGCACTCTGGTAGATGCCGTGGCCGACGACGTCGCGGAGCCGCAGCTCGGCAACCTGCAGCGGATCGAGTCCGAAATATTGCAGGAAGCTGCGGTTGACGTACTGGCAGCGCTCCTCGAGATCGATATAGGCGA
>JBDUCE010000003.1:0-20423 GCA_040003635.1 Betaproteobacteria bacterium | reverse complement strand
TTCGAGTTCCTCGTGGCTGATTCTGGCCAGAATTGTGGGACTGGCGATCTTGTAGCCGTTGAGGTGCAGGATCGGCAGAACCGCGCCGTCGCGGACGGGATTCAAAAACTTGTTCGAGTGCCAGCTGGTGGCAAGCGCCCCGGTCTCCGCTTCGCCATCACCCACCACGCAGGTGACCAACAGGTCTGGATTGTCGAACGCAGCACCGTACGCATGCGCCAACGAGTAGCCGAGCTCGCCGCCTTCGTTGATCGAGCCCGGCGTTTCCGCAGCAACATGACTGGGGATGCCGCCTGGAAAGGAGAACTGGGTGAACAGCCTTTTCAGGCCCTGTTCGTCCTGAGAGAGGTTCGGATAGAACTCGCTGTAAGTCCCCTCCAGATACGTGTTGGCTACCAAACCTGGCCCGCCATGGCCGGGGCCGGTGACATAGATCACGTTCAAGTCATACTGCTTGATGATCCGGTTGAGATGGACATAGATGAAGTTCAATCCCGGCGTGGTGCCCCAGTGACCAAGCAGCCGCGGCTTCACGTGCGCGAGCTTCAAAGGTTTTTTGAGCAGCGGATTGTCGTACAGGTAGATCTGCCCGACCGAAAGGTAATTGGCAGCACGCCAATAGGCGTTCATCCTTTGCAGGAGCGCTGGAGAAAGTGGCTTGTTCATGATTCTCTTCTGCGTACCGAGTGTGGGCATCGAAGATCGTCCTTGGTGCGGAGGACATGCTCCCGTTGACGCTCTTTATGCTGACGGCCGCACGATCACGCGGACCTCATGCTCCAGGAGGTCGTTCACCAGCGCAATGGCATGGTCGGCCTGCAGCGTGCCGTCGACCCACACGGTGGGCTTAGGGTCCGCGGTCTCCGTCTGTGACACGGTGACGTGATACATCGTTTCCCGATAGCGGTAGTGCAGCTTGAAGTCCTTCCAGGCCGCCGGCAGGCACGGCGAGAAACGCAGCTTGTCGACCGCCAGCTCGACCCCGAGCAGCGACTCCACGATCAACCGGTACATCCATCCGGCCGAGCCGGTGTACCAGGTCCAGCCGCCACGGCCGGTGTGCGGCGCCATCGCATAGACATCGGCGGCAACCACATACGGCTCGGCCCGGTAAGTCGCTACATTCTCGGCCGTGCGGGCATGGTTGATCGGATTGATCATGTCCATCAGCTCCCAGGCGCGGTGCGCATCGCCGAGTGCCGCGAACGCCATCACCGACCAGATCGCGCCATGCGTGTACTGTCCTCCGTTCTCGCGCACGCCCGGCACGTAGCCTCGGATGTAGCCGGGGTGCTGCGGCGATTGGTCGAATGGCGGCGCCAGGAGTTGGATGAGCGCGTCCTCGCGTCGAACAAGGCGCTTGTACACGGCATCCATTGCCGCCCGCGAACGCTTGGCGTCGCCCATTCCGGACAGCACCGACCAGCTCTGCGAGATTGAATCGATCTGGCATTCGGCGTTGCGCGCCGAGCCCAACGGCGAACCGTCGTCGAAGTACGCGCGTCGATACCATGCGCCGTCCCAGCCATGCTTGGCAATATTTCGCCCCAGCTCGGCCGTTTCTTCGTCGCAGCGCTGGGCGAATGCCGCGTCGCCGCGCAGGCGCGCCACCTTGGCGAACTGGGTGAGCACCGAGCAAAGGAAGAACGCGAGCCAGATGCTCTCGCCCTTGCCGTCGATCCCGACGAGGTTCATCCCGTCGTTCCAGTCGCCCGAGCCCATCAGCGGCAACCCGTGGCTTCCGAACCGCAGCCCATGCAGGACGGCGCGCACGCCATGCTCGTACAGGCTTGCCACTTCGCCCGAGCGGCCAGGCAAGTCGTAATAAGAATCTTCCCCGGGATTGACCGGTCGGCCGGCGAGAAACGGAACGGGCTCGTCGAGCACGCCGGTATCGCCGGTGGCCAGCACGAAGCGGGCGATCGCAAAGGGCAGCCATAGGAAATCGTCCGAGCACTGCGTTCGAACGCCGCGACCCGACGGCGGATGCCACCAATGCTGGACGTCGCCTTCGACGAACTGCCGGCTCGCGCACAGCAGGATCTGGTCGCGGGTCAGGCGTGGCTCGGCATGGACCAGCGCCAGCACATCCTGCAGTTGATCGCGAAACCCGAACGCGCCGCCGGATTGGTAGAAGCCGCTGCGCGCCCACAGGCGGCACGCCAGCGTCTGGTAGACAAGCCAGCCGTTGCACAGCACGTTAAGTGATTCATCCGGTGTTTCCACGCGTACGGCGTGCAGCGTTTGCTGCCATTGCCGGCGCACCCCCTCGAGCGCTACCCTCGCGGCCGTCACACCGCGGAACCGCTGCACCAGGCCCCGGGCATCGTCGGCGTCGCGCCCGGCGCCGAGCCTGAAGGTCACGACGCGCTCGTCGTCCGCATCCAGTTGCAGCGTCACGGCAATTGCGGCGCAAGGGTCGAGCGCCGGTCCTGACTTGCCCGACAGCCGTGTGCGCGTCATTGCGGCGGGTGCCGCCAAGCTGCCGTTGCGCCCGATGAATTCGGCGCGGTCGCAGGTCAACGTGCGCGTCGTGTCATCAATGTCGAAGAACGCGACCCGGTCACCGAACTCCGTGCTGTAGGGATTGCGGGCGAAAAGCGTGCCGGTCTTGCCATCCTTTTCGGTGACGATGTGCATCACCGTTTTCGGCCGCAGGTCGCCGAGCACCCATTCCACATACCCCGTCACGGAGATCCGTCGCGAGCGCCCCGACGCATTGCGTATGTTCAGGGTCGAGAACTTGACTGCGGCGTCCGGCGCCACATAGACCCACAGCTCCGTAGAGATGCCATCCTCGTCGTGCTCGAACACCGTGTAGCCGAATCCGTGCCGGGTGATGTACGGTGTCCGGCCGCGCGCCGGCAGCGGGGTGGCGGACCAGAAATGCCCGCTCTCCTCGTCGCGCAGGTAATACGCTTCGCCGCCCGTATCGCTGACCGGATCGTTGCTCCAGGGCGTGAGGCGGAATTCATGGGCATTCTCGCTCCATGTATACGACCCACCACTTTCGGAGACGATGGCGCCGAAGTACGGATTCGCCAGCACGTTCACCCAGGGCGCCGGCGTCAGGCGGCCGTCATCCGTCGTAATGACGTATTCGGTGCCGTCGGGCGTAAACCCTCCCAGTCCGTTGCCGAGAATCAACTCCCGGGCGGGCCGGGCATCGACGACGGTTTCGGTCCCATGCTCTCGCGCCGGCACGAGCCTTGGCGCGCGCACCTCGAGCAATGCGCGTCCGCCGACCTGCTCGGCAAGGGTGCCCTTGCTGTCGGCGATGATGACGCGCGCGACCGACTCGAGAAGTACGCGGTCCTCCTCGGAAATCTGGTCGCCGCGCCGGACGAAGATCCCACCCGGGCGATTCATCATCTGGGCTTCGACCCGCACTGCAATCAATCCCATGATCTGGTCCTGCAGCAATTGGCGGTAGCCGCCGTGATCTTCGTTCCAGATGACGAGATCCACCGCGAGGCCCTTGAGACGCCAGTAGGCATGCGCCTGCACCATTTGGCGCACCAGATCGATGTTGGCCAAATCGGCGATACGCAACAGCACGATCGGCAGATCCCCGGAGATCGCGTAGCCCCATAGCCCGGATTGACCGCGGCGATTCCTGGCGATGACGTTGGCATCGGCTCGCAGTGACGCATTCGCGAACAGGATCGAATTGGCAAGACGCGCATAGAGCCGGGCGTCGGCTTCGTTGGCGTTGATCTGGCGCAGCACCACCTGCGCGTGGGTCCACGCCAGCTCGACGACGCGATCCGCGAGCCGCGGATCCTGATATTTTTCGACCAGGCCGATCGCGGCATCCCGGGATTCGGCGACGCCATAGACCATGTCGATGGTCGCAGTCTGCTCGGGTTCCAGCGTGATCCGAACCCGGATGGCGGCGATCGGATCGAGCACCGAGCCCGCGCTGCCCGAAAGCGGTGCGGGCTCGCGCATTGCTTGCGGCGCCGCTGGGGTGTTGCCGCGACCGACGAAGCGCATGCGATCGGTTTCATAGGAAACGTCGGTGGCCGTCGCGCCATGCACGGCCATCAGGTGGAACATCCACGGCGCCTGCTCGCCCGGCGAGCGCGACCGGCGGGTGCACAGGATCGCCTGCCCTTCACGTGCAATTTCGGTCTGCACGAACAGATTGCTGAAAGCCGGATGAATGGCATCTTCCGCCGGCGACGCCAGGACGACCTCCGCATAGCTGGTGAGCTCGATGACTTTGCGGATTCGCAAACGGTTGACGATGCGCACCCGGCGCAACTCGATGTCGTCCTCCGGCGAGACAGCGATCTCGGTGTGCACGTCGAACGGATGGTCACGGCGGCGAAATTCGGCGCGGCCCTCGGAGAATATCGCCTCATAGTGATCCGCGAGCTTGCCGACAGGCTGATGCGCCGTCGACCAGAACTCGCCGCTGGCGATGTCGCGGACATAGCAGAATGTGCCCCAGTTGTCCCGCGTGGCGTCTTCCCGCCATCGCGTCAGCGCCAGCTCCTTCCAGCGACTGCTGCCGCCGCCCGCGTTGGTGACCATGACGTGGTAGCGCCCGTTCGACAACAGCTGCACTTCGGGGATCGACGTGGCAGGGCTCGCGATGACACGCACCGGCGTATCCGCCTCGTTGACGTTGGCGCGAATGCCGGTGAGCTGGGCGACATGCGGAAAGAACGCCACCGAGTTGGGAATCCGCTCCTGCAATAGCAGCAGTGTCGCCTGGAACAACGGGTCCGACGCGAAGCGCTTCTGCATCGGGCGGTCGAGCAGCAGATGACCGAGCGCGAGCACGCTCATGCCCTGGTGGTGAGCCATGAACGAGCGGACAACGGCGCTTGTCTGTCCGCGCGCCAGGCGCCCCGGGGTGTAGTCGATCGCTTCGAACAGTCCGAATTGTCCGGCCAGCCCCTCGGCGGCGAGTCGCTGCAGGTTGAGGCATGCGGCCTCGGGCGCGACCATGAGTGCCAGCACCGACGCGTACGGTGCGATGACGACGTCTTCGGCGAGCCCGCGTTTGAGTCCCAGCCCGGGCACGCCGAAGGCGCGATATTGATAGTTGAGGCTCGCATCGACCGTGTTGTAACCCGACTCCGACATGCCCCACGGCACGCCGAGCTGCTTGCCATGGGCGATCTGTCGTTCCACGGCGGCCCGGCAGGTCTCATCGAGCAGCGTGTTCTCGTACGTCGGCATCACCAGCAACGGCATCAGGTATTCGAACATCGAGCCGCTCCACGACAGCAGGAGGGGCCGGTTGCCGGGGGCTGTCAGCAGCCGTCCCAGCGCGAACCAGCTCTCCTGGGGAACCTGGCCCTGCGCGATGGCGACAAAGCTCGAAAGCCGCGCTTCCGACGCGAGCAGGTCGTAGTAGCTCAAGTCCCGCTGGCGTTCATCGACGTTGTATCCCACCGCGAACAGATGACGTGTAGGGTCGTAGAGGAAAGCGAATTCCATGCGCGCCAGTTCCTCGCATTGCGCGGCGATCGCACCGATCGCCTCGACGCGCTCCCTGGCTCGCGCGCTGGCGGCGCCGACGAGCCGCGCCACTTCGTCCAGTTGTTCCCGCTTCTCGGCCGTCGCCGCGGCGTCTCGCAGGCGATCGATCTCGGAGTCAAGCGCCGGCATCAGGTTCGCCAATTGACGCAGCGTCGGGATCGACGCCAGCACCGGAAGCCGGGCGAGTGTTTCTTCGAGAGCCGGAACCTGCAACCAGGGCGCGAACAGCAGCAATTCATCGAGTGCGCTTTGACACTGCGCGGCGAGTGCCTGTATCCACGTGTGGGCCTCGTTCTCCGTCGCCGGTGCCTCCCCGGCGCCGTCGCTGCCGCCAACGTAGGTAGCGACGACTGCGATGTCCGCGGCCAGCCGGTCGAGCCAGCGGCGCGCGGCGGCGGCAGTGGCCGGCCGGGCGTCATACGCGGAATCGAGATCGCGGCGAAGTTGCACGACGGCCGCCGGTACATCGGTGCCAAGCGCGTCGACCAGCACGCGCCCGGTATCGACGAAACCGGCGAACAGGCGCAGGTCGAGAATCCGGTCATCGGGCAAGGCGAACATGCCCGCGCGCAAGGTCAAGAGATGCCCGGCCAGGTTTCCGCTGTCGACCGACGAAATGTACCGGGGTGCCAAGGGTTGCAGCGATTGCGTGTCGTACCAGTTGTAGAAGTGTCCCTGGTGCTTGTCCAGCGATTGCATCGTTCGCAGTACGTTGGCAGTGCGCTCGACCAGTCGTCCCGCCGGTAGATACCCGAGGTCGTAGGCCGCCAGATCCGCCAGCAGCGCCATGCCGATGTTGGTCGGCGACGTACGATGCGCGACGGTGCCGGAGGGAACCTCCTGATAATTGTCGGGCGGCAACCAGTGATCCGCAGGACCGACGAAGGTCTCGAAGTACGCCCAGGTCCGCCGCGCAAGCTTGCGCAGGAAGATGGTCTGATCGAGGCTGAGCTTGACGACGCGCGGCGCCAGCGGGCGGCTCAGCCACCAGGCGAGGAACGGCGAGGAAAGCCAGAGCAACAGGAATGGTGCTGCCACCGGCAGCGCCGCCCGGTTCGTCGCCAGCACGTAGCCCGCGACGGCAATGGCCACCACCGGGGTCACCCACATCGACCGCAACGAGGCGGCCAGCGTGGTGCCATCGCTTTGATCCCGTTCGCTCGACGGCGTCCACTCGAGCAGTCGCGCTCGCGTGACGAGCATCCGCCAATGCGTGCGCAGGATGGCTCCCGCGCTGAAGTACGCCTCGTAGGGAAGACACGCCAGCGAGAATGCGATCTGGACCGCACGCCGCACCGCCGTACGTGAAGTGACGACGAGATGCTGCGCCAGCGGCACGTCGTCGGGCTCACGGACCAGGTCCAGCGCGGAAGCGATCACCGAAGGCACGAGCAGGATGCCGAGCGCCACCGACGTCCACCACCACGCGGGTGCCAGAACCGTCCAGCCCAGGAGCAGCAGCAGCAGCAGCGCCGGAGGGACGAGACTGCGCCGCAGGTTGTCGAAGAGCTTCCATTGCGACAAAAGCGAAAGCGGATTGCGCGGGCGCGCTCCATCGGCGCCTGGAACGCGCGGCCACAGCCACCCGGCGATTTGCCAATCGCCGCGAATCCAGCGGCGGCGGCGGTTGACGTCTCCGCTGTAACGCGACGGATAATCCTCGTACAACTGCACGTCGGTGATGAGACCCGATCGGGCGTAGCTTCCCTCCAGCAGATCGTGACTCAGAATTCGGTTCTCGGGAAACCGCCCTTTGAGCGCGAGCTCGAAAGCGTCGACGTCGTAGATGCCTTTGCCGACGAACGAGCCTTCGGCGAATCCGTCCTGGTAGACATCGGAAACGGTGCGCGTATAGGGATCGATCCCCGCCTCTCCTCCGAAAATGCGCGCGAACCGCGACCGGTTGGATCCCGGCAAGCTCGTCACCACGCGGGGCTGCAGGATGCCGTAGCCGGTGGTGACCCGCTGTTGCGTTGGGTCGTAATGCGCGCGGTTCAATGGGTGCGCCATCGCCCCCACCAATTGCCTCGCTGCGTCGCGTGGGAGCTCGGTGTCGGTGTCGAGCGTGATGACGTACTTCACCCGCGCCAGCGCAGCGGTGTCGCCGACGATCGACGAGAAATGCTTCATGGCGCCGTCGTCGCCGCGCAGGAGCGCGTTCAGGTGTCCGAGTTTTCCCCGCTTGCGCTCGTAGCCCATCCACAGCCCGTCGCGAGCATTCCAGACGCGCGGACGATGGAACAGGTGGAAGACGTTGCCAAGCCCCGGCTTGGCAGTGGTAGCGGGCGGTGCAGCGGATTTCTCGCCGTACTTCTCACCGTATTTCTCACCGTATTTCTCATTCAACCCGCTGATCTTTTCCTGCGCCAACTGCAACAGATGCACGTCTTCGGGCAGTGTTGCCTCGCTCGCGTCCAGAAAGTCCGTCAGCAATGCGAAGTGCAGGTTCGGGTCCCGATTGGCCAGGAACCGGACTTCCAGTGCTTCGGCGAGGCCGTCGATGGCTGCCGCACTGGTAAGGAGCGCAGGAACTACCACCAGCGTGCGCGATTCCGACGGGATGCCAAGCGAAAAGTCCATACGCGGCAGCGGCCGCGGCGTCACGAGCAACGTCAGGACCCAGTTCACCAGCGCGACCGCCAGTTGACTGGTCGTCAGCAACGAAAGGACCACCACCACTGCCAGTACGGCGACCGACAGCCCGTTGGCGTACGCCGCCGAGATCATCCCGGCGGAGAGGAGGCCGGTCAGGGCAAAGATGGCTCCCAGGTAGACGACCGACGGGAAGCGTGCTGTGAGCCGCGTCAAGGCCGCGACGGTCGACCTGCGCATGTTGGCGGCGCGTTCGAGCAGCGGCTTCCCCGCATCGATCAGGTAGAAGCCCACGTGCGCCTTGCGCGGGTCGGCATCACTCCTGGCAGCGCTCTCGTGCGAAAGCTGGATGGCCCTGCGCGCCACTTCGACTTCCGACAGTGGGCTGACTTTGGCGAGTTGCTCGACCGCGTGACGGTATCGGTCGCGCGTGACGAAGTCCATGTCGGCATAAGACCCGCTCGGGTCCTCGAGCAGTTTGTGCTCGACGACGCTCATGGTCTCGACGAATTTGCGCCAGTCCATTGCGCCGAGGAAGCGGAGACTGCCGATGCTATTGCTGATCGAGACCTGGTTGGCCGCCTGTTGCTGGGTACCGGCCTGCACCAGTTGCTCGATCGTGAGATGCGACTCGGAAAGGCGCTGCTCGATCCAGGTGAGGGGGAGCGCCAGCGCCGGCCCGTGACCCTGCAAGCGTCGCGAGAGCTCCGACACGAACGCCGTAGTCATCGGCGGATTCGAGCGCGCCATGTCGGCGATCACCAGGATCAGGCTCTTCGGGTCGGCCTGCGCGGTCGCCTTCATCTGGTCGACCCAGCCGTCAGCGAGATCCCGATCGACCCTGCCCGCGGCAACGTCGGTCGCGACGCGCCGCAGATTCTCGATCAGCGCCAGGCGAAGCATGATGGGGATCGCCCACAGCTCGCCGAGCTTGACCGGCGTGACCGTCTGATAAGCCGCGACGAAGCGGCTGAGACCCTCGGGATCCACGCGCGCGTCGCCGTGCGCAATCGTTTCCAGCGCGATGTTGTAAACGCGCGGCAGCCCGGCCGACGGGCCCCCCGCGAGACACGGCAACTCCCGGCTGTAGCCTTTGGGCAGGTGCCGCTTGGCCGTGCGAATCTGTTCTTCGATCAGGTAGAAATTATCGAGCAGCCATTCGCCCGCCGGCGTGATGCGCCGATTCGCCCTCACCGCGGCCGTGAGCAGGTTGCAGGCGTCGATCAGGACGGCTTCGTTCGCGGCCAGTCGCGGCAGGAGCTGGTCCGGCCCGCGACGAGGCGTCAACCGGTGCGAAGCCGCCAGGCTTCTGCCGTGCTGCTCCATCTGGTCGGCGCTGAACAACTCCGATCGCAGGGGCTCGTCGCTGAAGGGACGAAATAATCTATCGTGCCGCGAGGGCGCGAGGAACCGGACCGCTTGCCGGATGACCGCGTTGTCGTTCACCTTCAATTTTCAACAGCTACCTGGTGCGGGCTCGCGATGGAAGCGCTTCACGTAAGCAGTCAAACGTACCACAACACCTGCTGCCGCCACCAACGGCGTTCGAATTCGTGGCAGCGGTAAGAATTACCAATAACATGTGGTGTCGCTATTCGATGGTTATTCCCGCCTGTTTGATGAGGCGCGCATATTTGGCAAGCTGGTCGCGCGTCGCGATCCGCAGCTCTTCCGCGGACGAGCCGCGCATGGTGAGTCCCTGGTCGTTGAGCTGCTGGCGCACCACGGGATCGGAGAGCGCCCGCACGATTTCGGCGTTGAGCTTGCCCACGATCTCCCTGGCAGTGCCTGCCGGCGCCATGATCGCGAACCAGGAGTTGAATTCAAAGCCCGGCAGGCCGGATTCGGACACCGTCGGCACGTCGGGAAACTGCGGCAGGCGATTGTGGGTCGTGACTCCGAGGAGCCGCAGCTTGTTGCCCCGAACCAGCGACGACACCGTGGCCAGGCCCTGCAACGCCACCGGCACCTGACCGCCGGCCACGTCGACCGCGGCCTGGGTCGCGCCTTTGTAAGGCACGTGCGTCATCGACACGCCCGCCGTCGAGGCGAAGAGCGCCATGGCGATGTGCTGCGGACTGCCGTTTCCGCCCGAGGCGTAGAAGATCCTCCCCGGGTTGGCGCGGGCCGCCGCGATCAGATCGCCCGCTGTCTTGAACGGCGCATCGTTGCTGGCTACCAGCCCCCACTCGACCGTCGCGACCAGCGATACCGGCTCGAAGTCCTTGATAATGTCCCACGTCATTTTCGGGTATAGGTTGGGCAGCATCGTCATGATGCTGTCGTTGAACCCGCCGATGATGTAGCCGTCGGGGGCCGCCCTCGCCACGCGTTCCGCGCCGATCAAGCCCGCTGCGCCCGGCTGGTTCTCGATGATGATCTGCTGGCCCATGTTCACCGACATCTTCTGCGCCACGATCCGGGCCGCTGCGTCGACCGCGCTGCCGGCCGCGAGCGGAACGATCATCAGAATCGGCTTGTTGGGATAGCTCGGTTGCGCCTGCGCGAGCGGCGGCACTGATGCAAGCGACAGCAAGCCCAGCAAACAGCTAATGCGGTGGAAAGCGTTCATGCGTAATCCCCTGGTCTGGTCACGCCGAGCTGGTCGGCGAGTTGGTCGAGGCTCCTGATGACGCCGGCAGAGAGCGGTATTCCGTCGCGCGCGTACTCGAGGCGCCGTTCGTGACTTTGCTCTCCGGGCAACCAGATGCGATCGACACCCGGAAGCCGCCGCGAGCTGCGCAAGGCACGCGTGATCGAATCGACGCGGCGCTTGAAGACGTCGACCGGCATGAAGGCCTCGATCGCGATGGCGACGATCGCCTGCCCGGTGTTGGTCACCGTGGTGTCGTCCTTGTTGAAGTCGACCGTGTCCGGACCCATGGCGGCGCCATTCAGCGTACCGGCGAGGAGTCCGAACACGAGCGCCATCCCGTACCCCTTGTAGCCGCCGATGGGCAACAGGAACCCCTCGTCGGCCCGCGTGGGGTCGGTGAGCGGCCGGCCCTCGCGATCGATCATCCAGCCTTCAGGCATCGATTCGCCGCGCTGCGCTTTCGTCTTCACCTTGCCATAGGCGGCGACCGTCGATGCCATGTCGAGCACGATCGGCGGTTCGTCCCGGGCGGGCACCGCGACCGCGATCGGATTGGTGGAAAGCAGCATGTCGATGCCTCCCCACGGCGGAAGATGGTTGGCGTTTCCCACTGCAAGATAGAGCCCGATCATGTCGTGTTCCATCGGCATGGTCGCATAGAGCGAAGCGGGTCCCGCATGATTGCTGTGATTCACGCCGACCCAGCCCACGCCCGCGCTCGATGCTTTTTCGATCGCCTTCCGCGCGGCCGCCTTCATGACCAGATGCCCCATGCCGTTGTCGCCGTCGAGCAGCGCCATCGCATCGCGCTCACGCGTCACCCGGATCCTGGGCTCGCGATTGATGCCGCCGGCCAGGATGCGGCGCACGTATTGCGGCAACCGGAACACCCCGTGCCCCTCGGCACCGCCCAGGTCGGCGCGCACGATCAGCATGGCCACCTCGCGTGCATCCGCAGCGGGCAATCCCGCCGCCGTCAGGACGCCGGCCGCGAAACGTTCGAGCGCCGCTGCATGTACACGCTTCGACGCGGCTGGCAGGGAGTATGTTTCCATTGCGTGGTGATCTTGATCGACGCTGGATGACCCGCCGCAGTCGAAGGATCGGACGTCGTCTATCAGCCGCGAGCAACATGCAAGTGTAAAGTAGAACAACTCCCGATGCGCCCCTGGCAGGCGAGGACCGGATGCGAAAATGGATACGGGCATCGAATCAGTGCTGGTGTACGGGTACGGCGTGATGGGCCGCGCCGTCGCGCGCACGTTTGCCGGGGCGGGTTTCCGAACGTTCGTGAAGAGTCGCCGCACGCTTGCACTGGATGATCTGCCTGGCGGTGCGGTAGCGCTGGACCGGCTGCCCGCGCGGGCGCCCGATCTCGTCATCGAGCTGGTGGCGGAAGATGTGCTGATCAAACAGGCCGTGTTTGCGGAGATCGAAGCCGCCTATCCCGAAGCACAGGTCGTCATCGCCACCGGCACCTCGGGCCTCGACCTGATCGAGTTGGGGGCGCATCTCAGGACACCCGCGCGGTTCATCGGCCTCCATTACTTCATGCCCGCGGAAACCAGCAGGATCGTCGAGGTGATGGCGGGTGCCGCGGCCCCGCGGGCGCTCGTCGATCGCGTGGCGATGGCGTTGGAGCGAACCGGGAAAGAGCCGGTGCGGCTCTACCAACCGACCATAGGGTTCCTCGTGAACAGGCTGCAACATGCGCTGCTGCACGAGGCTTATGCGCTGATCGAGGCCGGCGTCGCGACCGCGGCCGAGATCGATCAGGCCGCGCGCGGGCTGCTGGGGCCGCGCATGTGCATCACCGGCCTCGTGCAGCAAAAGGACATCAGCGGATTGGCGATCCATGCTCACGCGCAGCGCTCCATCGTTCCCGCGCTCCACCATGATCGGCGCCCCAATCCGATGCTGCAGGCCATGGTCTCGCGCGGTGAAACCGGCGCCGCGGCAGGGCGCGGGTTCTATGACTGGGCGGGGTGCGACGTGAACGCCCTGCGGGAGCGCAGTTCGGCTCGCCTGGGGGATCTGATGAGGTTCCTGGACGAAAGCGCACACGCCGAAGCGCCGTTGCCTCAGGCGCGCCGCGGGGAAGATCTGATTTCGGGCTAGACTTGGGGGCATGGCCGGCGGACGCCCGTGTACGGGCCTCCACGACGGGAGGTTGAACCCCATGCTTCGAATGCGGTCCGATCGTGCTTCGACCTCCTCGGAAAGTACCTGTCATGTCACGTAGACGTACACCTCGTATGACCATCATGCCGTTCGCGTTGTGGAGCGAGCTTGCCGCCAGAACCACGGAGATGCTCGTTGCCTCCGCGCAGGTCATCGGCCACCGCACGCGCCGCATGGCCGGCGCCGGCGCGACCCCCAGCTTGCGTGATCGCCGCGAGTTCTCGAAGATGGGGATGGAGAAAGTCGAGGCCATCGGCGAATCGGCGTTTGCCGCGGGTCGACAACTCGGCAAGACCAACGTCGAGGTGGGCATGCGCGCATGGAACGACATGTGCAACGCCGGTGCCGATTGGATGTCGCTCGCGGGCAGCAGAACGATTCCCCAGGCCCTGGCACGGCAGGCAAAGCTCATGCACACCGTATCGCAGTCCCTGCGGTCGGCATCGCAGTTGTCCCACGCCACTGCCCGCGTCACCGAGCGCGCGCTGATGCCTGTTCATTCGCGCGCGACCGCGAACGCGAAGCGGCTCGGCCGCACACGCTAGTCGAGCATTGCAATGCGCTTCATGACCTTCCTGGCCGCGATGGCGTGCGTAACCCTGTCGGCTTGCGCAACAATGGAGCGGCCGCTGAGTCCCGCTGCAGACCTGGTGCTCAGGAACGGCAAGATCGTCACGGTCGACAAGGCCTTCTCGGTCCGGCAGGCCATTGCGATCCGGAACGACGCCATTGCGGTGGTGGGGACCGACGCCGAGGTTTTGCCTTATATCGGCCCTGCGACGCGGGTGATCGACCTCAAAGGCCGCACCGTGATCCCGGGGCTCATTGACGCCCATCTGCACAACGCGGGGGGCGGCCCTGGAGTGGCCCTTGCCAACGTTCGATCGCTGGATGATCTCCTCGCGGCCGTCGAACGCGAAGCGAAGCTCGCGCACGAGGGCGAGCTGATCGTTTCGAACGCCGACTGGCACGAAGCCCAGTTGAGGGAAAAGCGCCTCCCGCATCGCACCGAGCTCGATCGCGTGTCACCGAACAACCCGGTGGTGCTGATCCGGGGCGGACACGAATACATCCTCAACTCCCGTGCACTTGCCAAGTGGAACATCACCCGCGAAACCAGGTCACCTCCCGGCGGTGAGATCGGGCACCACCCCGATGGCGATTTGAACGGCGAGCTCGTCGATACGGCGCGCAGCCTGATCCAATTGCCGCCGCCGCCCAAGCTCGTCGCCGACGAGATCGTGGCGCAGATGGCGCGCCTCAATGCAGTGGGCATTACCGGTATCCGGATTCCAGGCGCTTTTCAGCTTGGCGGCGACACCATCACGCCGTATCGCTTCTTCCAGCAACTCAGGGCCGATGGCAAGCTCACGCTACGTGTCAACTACCTGATGCGCATCTACGACTACTCCAGTCCCGACTTCGTGCGGGAAACGATCCGAAAGTGGGGCGTTACGCCGAACGAAGGCGATGCGTGGCTGCGCATCGGCGGCATGAAGACGCTCGTGGACGGCGGCTTCGAGGGCGGTCACATGCGCGAGCCCTATGCGGAGCCGTATGGGCGCAACGGAACGTACAAGGGCATCGAGGTGGTTGCGCGCGAGCGTTACATCCCCGTCGTCCGCGAGCTCAACCGGCTCGGCTGGCGGGTCGCCACCCATGCCGTGGGAGATGCCGCGATGGACGAGGTGCTCGACGCGTACGAAACGGCGAACCGGGATCAGCCGATCGCCGGCAAGATGTGGGTCATCGAGCATGCGTTCATTGCGCGCCCCGATCACTATCCGCGGATGCGCGCCCTCGGCCTCGCGATCTCGGCCCAGGATCACCTCTATCTCGCCGCACCGAGCATGAAGGCCTACTGGGGTCGCGCGCGGGCCGAGAACGTCACGCCGATGGCGACGTTCCTGCGCGAAGGCTTCCTCGTGGCGGCCGGCACCGATTCTCCCGTCATCCCGTACTCGCCATTCTGGGCGATGTATCACTTTGTCACCCGCGACACGATCTCCGATGGGGTGTATGGGCCGCAGGAGCGCATTTCGCGGGAGCAGGCCCTGCGCGCTTATACGATCAGCAGTGCCAGGCTCACGTTTGAAGACGACATCAAGGGCTCGCTCGAACCCGGCAAGCTGGCCGATCTCGTCGTGCTCTCCGGCGACATTCTCACCGTACCCGAGAAGCAGATCGAAAGCATGCGGGCACTGGCCACCATGGTGGGCGGCCGGTTCGTCTTCACCGCACCGGAGTTCCAATGAAGGCGCCGACAGATCTCGCGCAATGCGCTAGCTAACATACAAGGTGATCAGAAAGACGGCGAAGCGATAGCCAAGCACGAGAAGGCCTCCCTGGACGCCATCTGTAGCATAGGCCGGCGCAATAAGATGATCTCAGGCGACGATCAGTCGCCGGTGCGCGGCCGCAAGACCCAGGTGTCCAGATACTGCTCGAGCGTGCCAACGGTTGCCCCGGCCTCGGCGCAGCCGACATAACCATCCGGGCGTATCAGATAAGCCGCGTCTGGTGCGAGGCCTGCGGCGCTCATCGCCTCCGACCACCCAAACACGTGCAAGGCGAGCGCGCGGGCTTTGCACAGCGCGGCGAGCGCCGGGGACACGTTGCCCTAGACGTGCACCTGCCAGTCCAGCGCCTTCAACGGAGCGAAGTTGTCGGCCGCCGTTGCACCCTCGCCCAGCCTCACCCACGGTAGCCTGTCGCCGGCCTTGATGCTGCCCGCGCTCCCGCAGCTCAAGGCGCTGCGCCGATATTCGATGGCGGTCTGCGAAATGGCGCGAAACATGAAGCGGCGCATCGCCCTCACCGAAAATACCAGCGGCATCAGGTAGGGCACGATGCGGGTACGAATCCACCGTGCGGTCGTCCCATCGCTGGTCACCATCTGGAAAACGCGGTCGGTGGTGGCGACAAGCCTGTTGGCGAAAGCGATGCGCTCCGGCTCGTAGGTATCGAGCATTCGTGCGGGCGCACGCTGCTGCAGCACCGCTGCGAGTTTCCAGGCGAGATTGACGGCGTCGCCGAGACCGGTGTTCATGCCTTGCCCGCCGACGGGACTGTGGATGTGCGCCGCGTCGCCCAGGAGAAACGTACGTCCCGCACGAAAATGCGCAGCGACCCGATGGTGCACGTGATAGGTCGAGAACCAGTTGACACGGTCGACCTCGATCCCCAGCCGCACCAGGATGCTGCCGCTGATGTCCGACCACGCCAGCGGCCGTTGCCCGTCGGCCGCGGTGTCCTTGACGGTGCCGATGAGGCGTGCGTGGCCGTTGCCTTTCATCGGAAAAACGCCGAGGAATGCCGCGTCGTCGAGTGCGATGTGCAGCTCGTGATCCATGACCGGTCCCGTACCCACGGCATCGGCCACATAGAAGACGTGCGAGTAGGTGCCGCCCGGAAACCCGGTTTTCAATGCCTCGCGTACGACCGAGCGAGCACCGTCGCAGCCGGCCAGATACGCGGCGTCACAGGTCTCGTCGCTGCCGTCGGCACGCTTCAGTTGCGCGACAATGCGATCGCCGCGCTGTTCGAAACTGGCGAGCTCAGTGGGACGCTCGACCGTCACGCCGAGGGCCGCAAGACGCTCGATGAGCACGCGCTCATGCTCGTCCTGCGGAAACATGAGCATGTAGGGATAGGGGCTGACGCCCACGCCCATGTCGCCAAAAGGTATGCGGGCGACCCGTCGCCCCCTCACCCATAAATTCGCGGCGCCGAGCGTGAGCCCCCGCTCGATGATTTCGTCGGCGAGACCCACCTGGTGGTAGAACTCGAGCGTGCGCGCCTGCACGCCGATCGCGCGCGAGGTCGTGCCGGGCTCCGCGACTTTGTCGATGACCCGCACGCGCACGCCAAGACGCGTGAGCCAAAGCGCCAGGAACAGCCCGGTGGGGCCGGCGCCGGCGATCAGTACGTCGCAACTTTGCACGGGCGATTGTACTCGCGCCGGCCGCATTGCCAGCCCCTCCCGCGCCGCACCTATCACCGATGCCACCGGCCCTAGGCGCGGTAGGCAATGACCTCGATCTCGACCTTGGCATCGACCATCAGTTTTGCCTGTGTCGTCGATCGCGCCGGCTTGTTCTCGCCGAAGAATTCGGCGTAGACGCGGTTGAACGTCCAGAAGTCGCGCGCATCGTCGAGCCACACCGTGGCCTTGACGACATCCTTCGCGCTGCAACCGGCGAGCGCGAGCGCCTTTTCGATGTTCTCGAGCGTCTGTCGGGTTTGTGCCTCGATGCCGCCCGGCACGATCTCGCCGTTGTTGCCCATCGCCACCTGTCCCGACACGAAAACGAACGGCCCGGCTTTGACCGCCGGCGAGAACGGCAACGCCTGCCCGCCGGCGCCGCTACGAGTGCCTCCCAGAAATTCGACGCTCATTGAATTCTCCTAAAAAGGACGCGCCCATCGCGCATCGATAGGGACCCGCCATCACGGCGAGCGGTGTGTAACTAAATTACAGTCTACCCGAATGCTTGTCGGGCGGCCAGCGTGGGCCTCCGGATCCGCCTCCTGTGCTCTACTGCCCTGTGGAAACGACCCCATCGACCGACCCCCTTGACGGTCATACGAAACCGTGTAGACTAGCGCCGCGATGTAATTAAGTTACATATCCATATCCACACTCAGGTCCCGCACCCACGTTCGGATCCTTTTAGCAGGCGCCCGCCCAACCTACCGTCCCATCGTCACGGAGGAGTCATGCATTACACCGTCGTTCGCAGCATTCGTTCCCATCGCAATCACTGGTATTCGGGCGCCGGACGCGTGGCGTTTGCCCTCGCCGCCGTGCTCGCCCTGGCGAGCAGCCCTGCTCCAGCGGCACCCGCAAAAGGTGGCGCCGCCAACCTCGCGATGATCGCCGAGCCGCAGACGCTCGATCCGATGGGCTCGACCGCCGACCTGGTCGGCACGATCATGCAGCACGTCTACGAGCCGCTCTATACGTTCGACGCCAACTGGAACGTGGCGCCCATGCTGGCTGAAAGCCTGCCGGCGATGTCGAAAGACAACCTCGTCTACACGATTGCGTTGCGCAAGGGCGTCAAGTTCCACAACAGCAAGGACATGACTGCCGACGACGTCGTCGCGTCGCTGAAGCGGTGGATGGAGATGGTGCCGCGCGGCAAGAGCGTCGCAAAAGAGGTCAAGAGCCTCGAGGCCAAGGGTCCCAACACCGTGGTTATCACGCTCAACCGTCCTTACGCGCCGTTGCTTGCGCACTTCGCGCTGCCGTCCGGGTTCGCAGTGATCATGCCCAAGGATTCGATCGCGAGTCCGCTCACTGCGTTCATCGGTACCGGTCCTTACATGTTCAAGGAACGCAAACCGGATCAGTACGTGCAATTGGTCCGCTTCGACGGCTACAGCGCGCGCAAGGAGGCACCGAGCGGCTATGCCGGCAAGCGCGAGGCGCTGCTCGACGAGCTGCGCTTCGTGCCCGTCCCGAATGCGAACACGCGCGTCGAAGGTTCGCTTTCGGGCCAGTATCAGTTTGCGGACCTCCTGCCGGTCGAGTCGTTCTCGCGTCTTGACGGCAAGCCCAGCGTCAAGGCGGTGCTGACCGCACCCTTCGGCTTTCCCTACCTGGTGCTGAACACCAAGCAGGGGCCGCTCGCGAACGTGGCGCTGCGCCAGGCCGTGCAGGCCGCGTTGAACGATGCCGACATGATGGGCGCAGGCTTCGGCGATCCGAAGTTCTATACCGTCGAGGGGAACCACTACGCCAAGGGCACCCCGTTCTATTCGACCGCCGGCACCCAAAACTACGGCAAGGGCGACACCAAGAAGGCGGCCGCGATGGTCGCCGCGGCGAAATACGACGGCACGCCGATCAAGATCCTGACCAGCCAGCAGTACGAGTTCCATTACCGGATCGCCTTGGTCATGGCGGAAAACCTGAAGGTCGCCGGCTTCAAGGTGGACATGCAGGTGGTCGACTTTGCCACCCTGATACAGCGCCGCAACGATCCCGCGCTGTGGGACATCTACACGACCCATTCCGCGGTGCTGCCCGAGCCGACGCTTACGCCGCCGCAACTGGGCGAGGGCGCGCCAGGCTGGTGGAGCTCGCCGGCCAAGAAGGCGGCGCTCGATGCCTTCGACGCCGAGACCGATCCGGTCAAGCGCGGGCCACTGTGGGGCAAAGTGCAGGAAGTCGTCTATACCGAGGTTCCCTATATCCGCGTCGGCAGCTTCAATAGTCTCGGCGCGCGCTCGGCCAAGCTCGACGGTTACGTCGCGATGCCGTGGCCGTTCTTCTGGAATACGGGGCTGTCGAAATAGGGATTGCGTCGATTGAGCGCTTACATTCGCCAGTGGGCAGATCGTCATTCCCGCGCATGCGGGAATCCACTGGTCGTGATTCAGATTGCAATGGATCCCCGCTTTCGCGAGGATGACGACTGAGGCCAAAGCGTTCCCCGCTTTTGCGGGAACAACGGGGAACGTTGCAACGTCGCGTATTCCCGGGAGACCCGATTGCAGACGCACGGAATGACCCGTTATCTCGCTTCGCGCTTTGCCGGCATGGTGATCGTGATGGCATTGGTCGCTGCGCTGGTGTTCTTCATCACGCGGCTCGCACCGGGCGACCCCGCCGCCATCATGCTGGGCGACCAGGCGACCGCCGCCGACATCGCGAAGCTGCGCGCGTCGTACGGACTCGACAAGCCGCTGCCGCTGCAGTTCGTCTACTGGCTGGGCGAGCTGGTACAGGGCAATCTGGGCCAGTCGATCTTCCTGCAGCGCCCGGTGACACAGGCGCTACTGGAGCGCGCGGAGCCGACCTTTTTCCTGACGCTGTTCTCGATCATCATCGCCACCCTGATCGGCGTGCCCTGCGGGATCATCGCCGCGGTCTGGCGCGGCAAGACGATCGACCAGATCTTCTCGGGGTTTGCAATGCTCGGCGCCAGCATCCCGAGCTTCTGGTTCGGCCTCATCCTGATGCAGATTTTTGCGGTAAGCCTCGGCTGGTTCCCGGTGGCGGGCTACGGCGATCCGGGCGTGCGACTGCTCGAGCGCTTGCATCATCTGGTCCTGCCGTCGATCGTGCTGGGCGTGGTCAACTCGGCGCTGATCCTCCGCTTCACCCGCGCGAGCATGCTCGATGTGCTGGGCGACGACCATATCCGGACCGCGCGCGCCAAGGGATTGTCCGAGGCACGCGTCATACTGCACCACGCGTTACGCAATGCGTTGATCCCCGTGATCACGGTGCTCGGCCTCACGTTCGCGCTCCTGATCGGCGGCGCGATCGTGACCGAGACCGTCTTCGGCCTGCCCGGCGTCGGGAACCTCGTCGTCTCCGCCGTGCTTCGCCGCGACTATCCGGTGATCCAGGGCGCGCTGCTGGTCATCGCGGGACTCTACGTGCTCATCAACCTGGCGATCGACCTCCTCTACCTGGTCGTCGATCCGCGCGTGAAGTACTGACCGATGAGCACTATCCCTCCCCTCCCCGCTGCGAAGCCGCGCGCGCGTAGCCCGTCGGCGATCCTCGTGCGCAAGCTCTTCCGGCGCAAGGTGGTGCTCGCCG
>JBDUCE010000155.1:0-6051 GCA_040003635.1 Betaproteobacteria bacterium | reverse complement strand
AAGCCGAGAACGCCCGTGTTCACCTGCAAGCGGCACAGGATGACATGGCCCAACTCGGCGCGAAGATGCAGGCGGCGCAGCATGAAACTGCCAAGCTCGACGCGAGCGTGCAGGCGGCGCAGCGCGAAATTGCCGAGCTCGACGCAAAACGGGTGGCCGCCGGTGACGAACGCGAGCGCCTGACCACCGAGTTGAGCGCGGCCCGCCAATCGGCCGATCATCTGCACGCGACGTTGCACGGGGTGATCGCCAGCCGTTCGTGGCGTCTTACGCAACCCTTGCGACTGGCCAAGCACGCCGCTGTGGACATCGTGCGCAGTAGTGCTGCCTGGCTGGCATCCGGCGGCCGGGCGACGCGATTGCGTGCCAGCGCCATCACGCGAAGCGTCGCCCGGCGGCCAGGCGTCAAGCGGTTCGGAAGGCCGATGTTTCGGCGACTCCCGGTGGAGTTGCGCGAGCACTTGCGGCGATTTCTGGTGGCGCCGCGGGCACCGGATCTGCGGATCGAATACCCGATCGAATGGCCGGCAGGCATTTTGCCGGCGCCGTCGGACCTTGGCGCCTCGCGCGAGGTCATCTACTTCTGGATCGACCATACAGTCGCATGCGCCACCAACACCGGCGTGCAACGCGTGACGCGGAGTCTCGCCCGCGCGTTCATCGAAAATGGCCAGCGGCTGGTTTTCGTGCGCTGGGCCGCTTCGACGAAAACCCTGGTGCTAGCCAACAGGAACGAATTGAAGCGCTTGTCCGAGTCGAACGGGCCAGCGTTCAGCGAATCCGCCCTGCAGGCCCATCCGGAAAGCGAAAGCGTCGAGTGTGGTCCGGGTCCGGGCTGGCTGGTCGTGCCGGAAGTGACCCACCTCGGCGACGCGGCCGTGCCGCCAACCCTCGATGCCATCATTCGCGCCCGCGGCCTGGGGCTCCTGACGGCGTTTGTGTTCTACGACGCGATTCCGCTCAAGCTGCCCGCGTACGCCGCGGCCGCGCCGCGCCACGCCGCGTACATGCAACATCTCGCGATCGCGGACCTGCTGTTGCCGATTTCCCGGTTCGCGGCTGACGACCTGGTCGGGTACCTCACGCGCGATCAAGGCTTTCGCGCGGAAACGCTGCCGAGGATCAAGCCGATCCAGCTGCCGGCCGAGCTTTGCGGCACACCGAGGGAGACACAGCCATCGGGTGCCGGCAGCTACTCCATTGTTTGCGTCGGCACGATCGAACCGCGAAAGAACCAAACGACGCTGATCGCCGCCTTCGAGTGGCTGGTGCACCAGCACCCCGAGCTGCCGTTGCGACTCGTGCTGGCCGGTAATCTTCATCCGGCGCTCGCCGCGGAGGTTGCGGAGGCTTCGCGCCGGTGCCCTGCGATCCAATATGTCGGTTATGTCGACGACGCGGCGCTCGTCCAACTCTATCGCGATTGCAGGTTCACGGTATTTCCCTCGGTCGAGGAAGGCTTCGGTCTTCCCATCCTCGAAAGCCTCTGGCGGGGTCGGCCCTGCGTGTGCGCCGATTTCGGCGCGATGGGCGAGCTCGCGGCAAGCGGAGGCTGCCTTGCCGTCGATGTCCGCTCGACCGACGCGATGAAAGCAGCGCTGGAAGAGCTCGTGACCGACAACGCGTTGCTCGACCGGCTCGTTGGCGAAACGCTCGTCCGGCCGCTCAAGACCTGGCAACGCTACGCCGCCGAATGTCGCGAAGTGCTCGACGACGCCGCCAATCCGGTCCATGGCATCGGTACCATCTACTACTGGATCGATCACACGCGCAGCTACCCGGCCAATTCGGGAATCCAGCGTGTGGTGCGCGGCCTGGCCCGATCGCTCCACCTCCTCGGTGCAAGACTGGTTCCGGTGAAATGGAATGCGGCAACCGAAGAGCTTCGCCCGGTCTCGGCGGATGATCTGAAGCACGTCGCACGCTGGAACGGCCCGGACCCTGCGCTGTGGTCGCCGTGGTCGCCTCCCGCGCCGGGAACGGGTAGCTGGCTGCTTGTTCCCGAGCTGACCACGTACGGGCCCTCGGTCGAGTCGCTCGCCGCGGCGGCACGCCGCGCCGGCCTCTCGTCTGCGGTCGTTTTCTACGACGCCATTCCGTTCAAGCTGGCGTCGCTCTATCCACCCCAGGCGACGCAGGCACATGCTGACTACATGCTCGGACTGCTCGCGTTCGACAAGGTGCTCGCCATCTCCGAGTCGTCCGCCCGCGATTTGCTGGCGTTTCTCAGCCGAAATGCCAGCCGGCTGACGAATCTCGAGGCGAAGATATCGGCGTTGCCGCTGCCCGGCGAATTCATCGATGCGCCGAGGTGCCTGGAAAACGAGGAGGTGAGCGCATCGCCGGTAAAAATACTTTGCGTGGGGACGATCGAACCCCGCAAGAACCATCGCACGCTGCTGGAAGCGTTCCTGCGTGCGGCCGATGCGTCGCCCCGACAGCTCGAGCTCACGCTGGTCGGCCACGCGCCATACCCGGATCTCCTTGCCGACGTGAAGCGGATAACAGCGCTGCATCCCAATATTCGCTGGCTCGATCACGTTGAAGATGACGCATTGCGCGCGCTGTATGCCGGCAGCCACTTCACCGTCTACCCATCGCTCGAGGAAGGCTTCGGGCTGCCGATACTCGAAAGCCTGTGGTACGGCAAGCCGTGCATTTGCCGGGAGATCGGCGCGATGGCCGAAATAGCCGCGGATGGTGGATGCCTCGCGGTCGATACCACCGATCCGGCCCGCCTGAGCGACGCATTGCGCGCTCTGGCGGAGGATGACGGCCTGCGGACCCGTTTGCGCGATCATGCGAAGGCACGCCCGTTCCGGACGTGGCGCCAATATGCGCATGACGTGATTCGCGCGCTTGCCGATCATCGGATCTTGCCGGCGACGGCGGCGTTATCCATCGACGATACGACAGCGCCTCGCGGCGTTCCACTGCTTTCGATATGCGTCAGCACCTACAACCGCGCGCGGTGGCTCGCCATCAGCCTGCCGCATCTGCTGCGAATGACGCTCCCCTACCGCGATGTGGTCGAAACCCTTGTTTGCGACAACGCCTCGACCGACGATACGCCGGGCATCGTGCAGCCGTTCCTGGAAGACGAGGGATTTCGCTATTTCAGGAACCCGCGCAACGTCGGCATGCTGGGCAACCTCACCGTGACCGCCCATCACGCGCGTGGCCGGTACGTATGGATTCTGGGGGACGATGACCTGGTGTCGGAAGGAACGGTGGGCCGCGTGCTGGATGCGATTCGTGCGCACCCGGACGCCGGGCTGGTCTATCTCAACTACGCCTACACGCGCGAGGCAGTCGACGCCGCCGCGGGCGGCCTGCAGCGCTTTTTCGCCGACGCGACGCCAATCGTGCCGCCATCGCCGGACCGCTATGCCCCGATCCACGAGATCTGCACCGCATCGGAAAATTTCTTCACGGCGATCTATTGCATCGTATTTCGCCGCGACCACGCGTTGCGCGCGTATTCGCAGTACACCGGCGGGCGCCCCTTCTCGACGATGCTGACTTGCATCCCGACGTCGTACTATGTCCTGCGGCACATGGCGGAGGCGATGGGCTGCTGGATCGGAACACCGGCGCTGGTGGTCAACATGAACGTTTCATGGGAGCGCTATGCGCCCCTGTGGGTACTCGAGCGCCTGCCGGAGCTTTACGACCTCGCGGAACGCGCCGGGGCGGACGCGGCGCAAATGGACCGCTGGCGCGTTCACAATCTGGCCGGAGTCGTGCACTTCCTGGCGGAGATCTTCCGCGACGACCCGGAGGGGAATATCGCCTATTTCTCGATGGATCGGCTCATCCAGCGGCACAAGCATCTTGGCGAATTCATGGCGAAGTGGAGCGAGATCCTGGTCCTCTATCGCGGGGCATTCGAGCGCGGCTCGCCTGCCGCCGTCGACCCTCCGGCACGCCTGGCTGCGCGCTACGGGCTCGACGGATGATGCGCTCCGGATGCCGGGTGCGACACAGAAAGGGTTCAACCGCATGAGTGCGTACACACAAATCGAGCGCTGCCGGGCGAGCGGCAGTCGCAACCTCGTCCCGGTGCTGAACCTCGGCGAGCAGTTCCTCACCGGCGTGTTCCCGCACACGCCGTCGGAACCGGTCACGCGGGGTCCGCTGGAAGTCGTGTGGTGTCCCGACAGCGGCCTCTTGCAACTGCGGCATTCCTACCAGGCGACCGAGATGTACGGCGACAACTACGGCTATCGGTCGGGGCTCAATCAGTCGATGGTTAAGCACCTGGAGGAAAAGGTTCACCATCTGGAACGACTGGTTCCGCTGTCGGCGGGCGACGTGGTGCTCGACATCGGCAGCAACGATGCCACCACGCTCAAGGCTTATCGCGCCCCGGGCATCCGGCGCATCGGAATCGATCCCACCGGCGCCAAGTTCCGTGCGTATTATCCGGACGAAATCCGCCTCGTGCCCGATTTTTTCTCGGCCGCCGCCTACCGCTCCGCCGAGCGCGAACCCGCCCGGATCGTGACATCGATTGCGATGTTCTACGATCTCGAGGATCCGATCGCTTTCGTACGCCAGATCGAGGCCGTGCTTGCCGACGATGGGGTATGGCATCTCGAGCAGAGCTACATGCCGTCGATGTTGCGCATGAATTCCTACGACACGATCTGCCACGAGCACATCGAGTACTACTCGCTCAATTCGATCGCGAGGATTCTGCAGGCGGGCGGCCTGCGGATCATCGACGTGGCGATGAACGCGGTGAATGGGGGCAGCTTCGCGGTGACCGCGGCAAAGGCAGGGAATACCGCCCGAAAGCCCAACCTGGCCGTGATCGATTGGCTTCTCGATCACGAAGACCGGATGGGACTGAGCACGCCGCGGCCATATCGCGACTTCGAGGAGCGCGTCTTCCGCCACCGCGAGGATCTGGTCCGGCTCGTTCGATCGCTGAATGCCGACGGCAAGCGGATCCTCGGCTACGGCGCATCGACGAAGGGCAACGTGCTGCTCCAGTTCTGCGGCTTCGGCACGCAGGACATTGCCGCGATCGCAGACGTCAACCCCGACAAGTTCGGCCGCGTGACCCCCGGCACGCACATTCCGATCGTCTCTGAAAAGGATGCGCGCGCGATGGGGCCGGATTACTTTCTGGTGCTGCCGTGGCATTTCAAGGACGGCATCATCAAGCGCGAAAGGGAATACCTCGCGAGCGGTGGCAAGATGATCTTCCCTTTTCCGGAAATCGAGATCGTCTAGCGCACTGGCGCAATCCTCCTGACACGATGCCGTCAGGGCTCCACTTCCACCTCGAGATGGATGAGCGGATCGCCGTGATCCGAGAAATGAGCGACCCCTTCGCGCACCATGCCGATCCGGACGTCATACCGGCCGGGCGCGAGCGGCCGGCCATCGATGCCGACAGGGTCGAGCGCGACCAGCACCCGCATCGTGTCGCCGGGCAGCAGCGAAACCTGCATCGGCGTGCGGTTGTCGGCCACGTAGGGACCGGTGGTGCCGAGACGCTGCCAGCGAAGGGCGACGTTTACCGCGCCCACCGGATCGTCGAGCTCGGCCGTTGTCGGCCAGCCGCGAATGCCGGCGTTCGCAATGGCGATGACGACCGTCGCGTTACGCGCCCTCGATATCAACATCGGCTGCGCCGGCGGGCGCTCGAGCACCAGCCGGGAGCGGAAGGCCTCCATGGTGTTGCTGACCGCAGATTGGCCGTCCGGCACGGCGCGGATTCCGATCACCGCCACGCTTCCGCTTCCGGGCGCGCCATCTTCCGCGCCCGGCGTGCGCGCTGGCGCGCTCATGATGCGGATCCGCGCGGCAGCGCCGACGATGGGATGAGGCAGCGGCGCTATGATCGAGGACACTCCCGATGCTACGGTCGCGTCCCAAATCGAAACATCGTTCAGCTTGACCACGATGCGCCGTCGAGCATGCGGTGGCGCATCGCTGAAGAGATCGATTTTGAGTGACCGGCTGTCTTCGAGCGGTTGCGCGGGCACTTCGATCCACGCATCGCCATCGGTAGCTCGAAACGCACCGAACGCGGCAACC
>JBDUCE010000154.1:0-6055 GCA_040003635.1 Betaproteobacteria bacterium | reverse complement strand
TGTCAGTTGTCAGTTGTCAGTTGTCAGTTGTCAGTTGTCAGTTGTCAGTTGTCAGTTGTCAGTTGTCAGACTTTGGCAAACCTCAAACAATCCTCGTTACGCATTCGCAATCCATTTGGTTTTTCGTGTCTGATTCCTGATCCCTGATACCTGATTCCTGGCAGCGATCTCCTTGCGCACGAAGCGCGCCGTCATCGGCGTGCCGTCGTAGTGCAACACCGGGATCAGCTTGTCGGGCGCGATGGCGCATTCGTTCACCAGCATCATGCGCAACTGGGCATCGCGATTCTGCTCGACCACGAAGACGCGGTCATGCTCGTGCATGAATTCGGTGATCGCGTCGGCGAACGGAAACGCCCGGATGCGCAGGCGATCGAGATGGATGCCGTCGGCTTCGAGGGCCGCGAGCGATTCCGCCATGGGCGCGCTCGACGACCCATACCAGATGACCCCGGTGCGCGTCGGCTTGGCGGCCTTCTGGATGACCGGCGGCGGTACCAGTTCCTTCGCCGTCTCGAACTTGCGCAGCAGGCGCTGCATGTTGTCGACGTAGGCGGGACCTTCCTCGGTGTAGCGGGCGTAGCGATCCTTGGTGGTGCCGCGCGTGAAAAAGGCGCCCCGGGTCGGGTGAGTGCCGGGATAGGTGCGGTAGGCAATGCCATCGCCGTCGACGTCCAGGTAGCGGCCGAATTCCTTGCCGGCTGCGAGCTCGTCATGGCCCATCACCTTGCCGCGGTCGAGCGCTCGCGCCTCGTCCCACTGCAGAGGCGCGACCAGCCAGTCCTGCATGCCGATGTCGAGGTCGAGCAGCACGAACACCGGCGTTTGCAGCCGATCCGCAAGATCGAAGGCCGCGGCGGCCATCTCGAAACATTCATGCGGGTCCTGCGGAAAGAGCAGGACCTGCTTGGTGTCGCCGTGCGACGCGTAGGCGCAAAGGAGCAGGTCGGCCTGCTGGGTGCGCGTGGGCATGCCCGTCGATGGGCTGCCGCGCTGCACGTCGAAGAGCACGGCGGGTATCTCGGCGAAATACGCGAGCCCGATGAATTCCTGCATGAGCGAGATGCCGGGGCCCGACGTACAGGTAAACGCGCGCGCGCCGTTCCACCCCGCGCCGATCACGATGCCGATCGAAGCCAGCTCATCCTCGGCCTGCACGATGGCATAGCGATGCTTGCCGGTCTCGCGCTCGACGCGATATTTGCCGCAATGCGTGGCGAACGCCTCGGCCATCGACGATGAAGGCGTGATGGGGTACCACGCCGCCACGGTGGCGCCGCCATAGACGCAGCCCAGGGCGGCGGCGCTGTTGCCATCGATGAAGATGCGCTCGCCCACCGCGTCGGCGCGCTGGACGTGCAACGGCAGCGGGCAGCTGAAATGGGCCAATGCGTGGTCGCGGCCCAGGTTGAGCGCGATGCGATTGGAATCGAGCAACGCTTCCTTGCCCCGGTATTGCTCGCCGAAGAGCGTGTCGATTTCCGCCACGTCGACGCCGAGCAGCGCGGACAGCGCGCCGAGATAGATGATGTTCTTGAACAACTGGCGTTGCCTTGGATCGTCGTAGTGCGCATTGCAGATCGCCGTCAGCGGGATGCCGACCACCGTGATGTCGTCACGGAACTTCGAGTGCGGCATGGGCTTGGTCGAATCGTAGAAAAGATAGCCGTCCGGCTCGATCTCGGCCACGTCGACATCCCACGTCTGCGGATTCATCGCGACCATGAGATCGACGCCGCCGCGGCGGCCTTGCCAGCCGCGCTCGATCACCCGGACTTCGTACCACGTGGGCAGGCCCTGGATATTCGAGGGAAAGATGTTGCGGGCCGATACCGGCACCCCCATGCGCAGCACCGCGCGCGCGAAAAGCCCGTTGGCCGACGCCGAGCCCGATCCGTTGACGTTGGCGAACTTGATGACGAAGTCGTTGACGCGCGCCGCGAACGTTACCGCCTTCGCCATGGCTTACTCGCCTCCCGCGGCGAGCGGTGCCGGCCGCCGCGACGGCCGCGTTCGGGCCGCGGCGCACGTCCCGGCCGTGGCCATGTCGAGCAGGAACTTCTGCATGTCCCAGGCGCCTGTCGGGCAACGCTCGGCACACAATCCGCAGTGCAGGCACACGTCCTCGTCCTTGGCCATGATCCGTCCGGTCTTGAGGAGGCCGGAGACATAAATATCCTGCGTGGGGCTCAGGGCCGGCACGCGCAACGCGGCCCGCAGCACATCTTCCTCGGCGTTGGCGGTGAAGGTGATGCAATCCATCGGGCAAATGTCGACGCATGCATCGCATTCGATGCATAGCTTGTCGCTGAACACGGTCTGCACGTCGCAATTGAGGCAGCGCTGGGTCTCGGCAAAGGCGAGCTTGGGATCGAAGCCAAGCTCGACCTCGATCTTGATGTTCTTCAGCGCGAGCTTCACGTCTTTGAGTGGCACCCGGAAGCGGTGTTCCGCGGAAATGGCGTTGTCGTAGCTCCACTCGTGGATGCCCATCTTCTGGGACACGAGGTTGACCAGCGGCGACGGCCGCTTGGCAAGGCTCTCGCCATGGCAGAGGAGATCGATCGAGATCGCCGCATCATGCCCGTGCGCGACGGCCCAGATGATGTTCTTGGGTCCGAAGGCGGCATCGCCGCCGAAGAACACGCCGGGACGGGTGGACATGAACGTCACCTTGTCGACGACGGGCATGCCGTGGCGATCGAATTCGATGCCAAGGTCGCGCTCGATCCATGGAAAGGCGTTTTCCTGGCCCACCGCCACCAGGACGTCCTCGCAGGGGAAATGCATGTCGGGCTCACCCGTGGGTACGAGTTGGCGCCGTCCCTGCCCATCCTGCCGGGGCGCGACCTTTTCGAACATAACGCCGGTCAGCGTGCCGCCCTCATGCGTGAACGCCTTGGGCACCAGATAATTGTGGATCGGGATGCCCTCGTGCATCGCGTCTTCCTTTTCCCACGGCGATGCCTTCATCTCGTCGAAGCCCGACCGGACAACGACGTGGACTTCTTCGCCGCCGAGGCGACGCGAGCTACGGCAGCAATCCATTGCCGTGTTGCCGCCGCCCAGCACGACCACCCGTCGGCCGATCCTGGTCACGTGTCCAAACGAGACACTCGATAGCCAGTCGATGCCGATGTGAATGTTTTTCGCGGCTTCCCGTCGACCGGGAAGCTCGAGATCGCGTCCGCGCGGTGCGCCGCTGCCGATGAACACCGCGTCGTAGCCCTCCTCGAGGAGGCTCTTCAGGCTGTCGATAGGCCGTCCCCCCCGAAAGTCGACGCCCATGTCGAGCACGTAGCCGACCTCCTCGTCGATCACGCTTTCGGGCAGCCGGAAACGCGGGATCTGGGTGCGAATCATTCCGCCTGCGCGGGCATCGCCGTCGTAAATCACGCAGTCGTAACCAAGGGGAGCCAAGTCGCGCGCAACGGTGAGCGCGGCGGGTCCGGCGCCCACCAGGGCAACGCGCTTGCCGTTCTTGCGGGCGGGGGGCTTGGGCAGGAATTCGCGGATGTCGTCCTTGTAATCGGCGGCGACCCGCTTCAAGCGGCAGATCGCGACCGGCTCGGGCTTACCCTTGGCTTTGCCGCTCGCATCATCGCCCTCTTCCACCCGGCCACGCCGGCATGCCGGCTCGCAGGGCCGGTCGCAGGTGCGCCCCAGGATGCCGGGGAACACGTTGGAATGCCAGTTGACCAGGTAGGCGTCGCTGTAACGGCCGGCGGCAATGAGACGGATGTACTCCGGAACGGGGGTGTGTGCAGGACACGCCCACTGGCAATCGACGACCTTGTGAAAATAGTCGGGTTGGGCAATATCCGTCGGCTTCAAACGCTCTCCATGGTGGCTCATGCGGCCGCCGGAGCTGGCCGCTCCTGGTTGCGCATCGACTTCATGCCGGTGCGCTGGGCCGCGAATACGTTGCCCGGATGCTACGCCGCCGGCAAGACGGGCGAAAGGCCGCGGCGCCCAGGCGGCGCTTGGGGGCTGACGCAATGTTGCGCCGATGGTCCCGGACGTGCTCGAAAAACGTCTCCCTTGGTGTGGTTTTTCAAAGCACGTAATGGGCTCGATTAGCCCTCACGCTTTCACGGTCAATCCTGGGAAACCCCGCGTGCTGGCGGCCCGCGTGGATCGAATCAGGACCCGTTGTCCCTCATAATGTCGCACCTGGCACGCGCGCGATGCATCCCGTTGCGCGGTGCCGTGAATCGATGGCTTCCTCACCGCGCCGCGCCGACCACACCACCGCTCATCCCGCCAATGCCGGCGGTGCATGGCTGGGGCTCTATCCCGCCAATGATTTTGCAGTGGGCACCGGCGCGCGGGTGGACGGCAACACCATCGCGCCGGTGCGATGGTATTTCGAGAGCGAAGTGATCGGGCTTCCCCGCGCCGAGATGCCCGTGGCCACATTGAGCCGGGGTGCGCCCGCGCTTACCGATCTTGCCGGTTGGCTTGCGCGAGGTCCTCATACCGGCGTCGACGCGTATCCGCCGCTGGTGTGGGTGGCGGCGCCGGACATCATCGCCCAGGCGCGCCTCGATACGGATGCCACGCAGTTGTTCGACGCGGATGGGAGCTGGGCCGTGCGCCTCGCACCCCGACTCCCGCAGAACAGCGCCTTTTTCGATGCGTCGTCGGCCGCGTGGTTCGCGCAGCGGCCCGTGCGCGTACGCGGCAAGGTCGGGGTCGATGGCGTCGTGGTGCGCACGCTGTGGCCCAAGGATTTTCGCCTGCCGCTCGACACCCGCCGGATGGAGCGCACCGAGCCGCCGATGAGCCCCGGCGCCATTCGCGCACTGTTGCGAGCAGAACCCAGAGGCGGCGCGGCGGCCCCCTTCGCTGCCTCGCTGCTGTGGAGCCGCGCCAGCGGGAATTACGCCGTGCCGGCGGGACGCGCGGTGATCGCGCTCATCCTCAATGGCGCGCAGGGCGATGACGACGAGGCCCACGGTGGGCACTTCGCGCTCGTCACCGGACGCACCATGGCTGACGGCAGCATTGCCGAGTGGCTCGTGAACAACTTCTATTCACTCGACAGCGAAAGCGAGAAAGGCATCATTGCGGCGCCGGTGCCCCTGGACAACTATCTCGCCGACCTCAACAGCGGACAGGGCTACTACCGCCCCTCGGCCATGTTGGTGGCGGTGCTTTCGGCCGAGCGCGCCGCGGTGCTTTTGCAAAGCGCGCTGAACCGCATGTACCTCCAGTTCTATCGGCATCAGGTGGTGTACGACCATGCCGCGATGAATTGTGCGGGCCTGAGCGTCGATGTCCTGCGCACACTCGGGCTGACGGTGAACAAGCGCGGCCCCGCGGCACCGATCAGGGCTGCGCTTGGATTGCCGTGGCTCCTGCTGAAGCAGCAGTCGGTGCGCAAGGCGTGTGCGATCTACGATTACCTCACCGAGGATCAGACCCGCCTCCTGCCGGCGGCGGCCTTCGAAGAAATCGGCGCGAGCTTGCTGCGCCTTGGCGCCGGGCTGCCGCGTGGCGCCGCATTGCTCCCGGACTTTCTGGCGAGTGACATCGAGGCCGTCTTCCTGTTGCGCTTTCCGCAGTTCCCGTCGCTGCGTCCAATGGGCGACGCCGCCGTGGTGACGCCCTTCGAATACCAGGCACGCCTGCCCGCCGATCCCAAGGCAGCGAAAATAATTCCGGTGGCGGCGAGGCCGTTTCCGGCCGAGTTGCGCGACGAAGACCTGCTGCCACCGGCGCCGCGCCGCTCCGAGCGCGCATTGAAGCTCTGGGCTGCGCTCTCGGTGGTGGGATGGCCATGGCTGCTGGGGCGCACGTTGCGCCGCGCCAGGACCGCCGGATAGCGGATTTCCTTGCGGTCAGCGGCGCGCGCTGCTGATCAACCCGCGTTGCGCCAGCGCGCCGATGATCACCTCGGCGAAACCGGCGGTTTCCTGGGCCACCGAGGTGGCATTGAAAGTCTCGGACGTGGCCGCCCATGCGAGGCGCTTGCCGCGCACGTCGAAGAGGCTTGTTTCCACTGTGGTGACGTCGAATTGACGAATATCGGCGACCGCAACCCAGCCCGGAT
>JBDUCE010000153.1:0-6059 GCA_040003635.1 Betaproteobacteria bacterium | reverse complement strand
TTGGTGCCCCATGCCACCCGCTCGCACGCATGCGTGTAGTGTGAACAGGCCCTAATACATTCCCCACTCCGGTTCTAAGCGCGCCGTGCGCCTTGCATACAACCGCCTCGCTACGTTTTCGACAGCCTGTTACTAACTAACGCGCGAACTCGCGCGCCGCCCCATTGCCCAAGGGTAGGCGGCATGGCTGTGCCGCTTTCATGAACAGCAATGGAGGCGATGATTATGGGACTATTGGACCCATCGGCATGGACGCCGCGGCTGTTGAGCGTGCTGCGCATCGTTACCGCGTTTATCTTCATGCTCCACGGCACCGCCAAGATTCTGCATCTGCCGCCTTTGCCGCGGTACGAGCAATTGCAGTGGCTGTCACTCGGCGGGGTCGCCGGGCTGCTCGAGTTGGTGGGCGGAGGCTTGCTGTTGCTCGGCCTCTTTACCCGGCCGGTGGCATTCATTCTGTCGGGCGAGATGGCCGCGGCGTATTTCATCGCCCACGCCCCGCGCAGCGTACTGCCCTTGTTGAACAACGGCGATGCGGCGGTGCTTTATTGCTTCGTTTTCCTGTTCCTTGCAGCGGCGGGCGCGGGACCGTGGAGCATCGATGCGTGGCGCGCGCGGTCGGCGGACGGATCAGAGTGCGCCGCCGGCGGGCGCGCGCGACGCGATTCGGTCAGCGCCGACTGAGGAGGCGCTCACGCCATGCCAGTCCCGCCGCGGTGGTGGTGGCGGGCCGGTACTCGCAGCCGATGAATCCCGCATAGCCGAGCTCGTCCAGCAGCTCGAAAAGATACCGGTAATTGATCTCGCCGATGTCGGGCTCGTGCCGGTCGGGCGCGCCGGCAATCTGGATGTGGCCGATCGCGGGCAACCATTTTGTCAGCTTCTCGGACAGCCCGCCTTCGGTGCGCTGGGTGTGATACAGGTCCATCTGCACCTTGAGGTTGGCCGCGCCCACCTCCGCCCGCAGCGCATGCGCCTCGGCCTGGGTGGTGTAGAGGTAGTTGGGCACATCGATCGGATTGAGTGCTTCGAGCAGCACCGTAACTCCGACGCCGGCCGCTTCGGCGCACGCATAGCGCAAGTTGCGCACCAGCACCGCGCGCTGCTGCGCACGGCGTTTTTCGGTCACGGCGGGGTCGGGATCGGGCGTCACCACCCCGGCCATCACATGCAACCGCGCGCAATGCAGCACCCGCGCGTAACTGAGGGCGGTGGCAATCCCCGCCGCAAATTCGTGCTCGCGCCCGGAGAGGGATGCCGTACCCCGCTCACCGGCTTCCCAGTCGCCCGGGGGCGCATTGATCAGCACCACCTGCAGTTGATGCGCCTTCGCCCGCCCGAGCACGTCCGTCGCCTGGTACGCGTACGGAAATGCGAACTCCACCGCAGTGAATCCCGCGCGGGCGGCTTCCGCGAAGCGTTCGAGGAATGGCACTTCCGTGAACAGGAACGATAGATTGGCGGCAAACCGCGGCATGAGCGCTTCCCTGAGTGCGCGAGCGCCGATCACGGACGCCGCGCCGCGAAGAACCGCGGCTTCGATGAAAGGGCAATCGAGTTTGCGCTGCGAAGATAGGCGGCGCAATCACCGTCGTGTCCCCCTCCTCCCCGGCCGGCGCGACGCCTCGCCGATGCTGCACTGCCGCAAGCGTCCGGGACGAACAAACACGCGGCGAGTCGGTAAAAGTTGCGCCTGAAATTCAAGCAGCGCCCCATTGGGTTGTTGCGCTGCAGCGCCTGTTTGCAACTTCCCGCGGCCTCCGTTTGTCGCAATTCTGCAACGTGGGTGGGATTTATTTTTTGGCCGCGACCGGTGGTGGATAAGGCGGTGGAGAAGCGGTGGAGCAGTCGGGGACAAAACGGAAGTATTTTCACAAGCGGCTGTTTATTCGGACCTTTTCCGCGGTGCATCATGTGGATGAAATAGTCCTTGCCATCCGGCCGGACGGCCACTATTCTTTGTGTTGCCAACGCAATCAGACACAAGATGTAGTAGATTTTGGGCGCGGGGTCGAGCCTTCGCGCATGCCTTGAGAGGCGGTCTTGGCGGCACGTCAAAGCCAGCGCGGCCGGGCACCTCGGGGGATCCTTTCCGGCGGGCTTGCCGCCAAGACGGGAGCCGTCCGGCCACGGGGATCAGCCGCCGCGGCAGCCGTCATAAATCACAAGATTTGCACCAGGAGACTAAAGTCCATGCAACTGAGCAGCGCTTCCCCCGGCACCCCTACCCTTCCTCCGACCGATATGCTGGCCGGCGAACCCGGGAGCGCGACGGCGCCTGGCGCTGATCCGCGCTTCGCCCAGTACAAGATCATCCGCCGCAACGGCGCGGTGGTCGGCTTCGAGCCGGCCAAGATCACGATCGCCATGACCAAGGCTTTCCTGGCCGTCAACGGCGGCCAGGGCGCCGCCTCGGCCCGGGTGCGGGAAGAAGTTTCGAGGCTGACCGACGCGGTCGTGACCGCCCTGATGAAGCGCAAGCCCGAGGGCGGGGCCATCCATATCGAAGAAATACAGGATCAGGTCGAACTCGCGCTGATGCGCGGCGGCCAGCACGAGGTGGCCCGGGCCTACGTGCTCTATCGAGAAAAGCGCTCGCAGGAGCGCGCGCAGGAAAAGGCGCAGCGCGGCAGCAAGGTCGAATCGGCCATCATGGTCCAGGACAACGGGATCCAGAAGCCGCTCGACCTCGAACGGATGAAGGCGCTGGTGGCCGAATCCTGCGCCGGGCTCGCCGATGTCGAGCCGGCGCGCATTCTCAAGGCCACGCTCAAGGATTTGTACAACGGCGTGCCGATGGACGAGGTGCGCAAATGCGTGGTACTCGCCGCCCGCACGCTGATCGAAAAGGATCCGGCGTACAGCCTGGTGACGGCACGGCTGCTGCTCGATGCGATCCGCTTCGAGGCGCTGGGCGAAGAAGCCTCGCAGGCCGACATGGCCGCCAGGTACCCGGAGTACTTTCCGAAATTTGTGAAACACGGCGTCAAGATCGGCCTCCTGAGCGAGGCAATGGCGCAGTACGACCTCCCGAAGCTCGGCGCGGCATTGAAGCCCGAGCGCGACCTGCAGTTCGGCTACCTCGGCCTGCAAACACTCTACGATCGCTATTTCCTCATCGACCAGCATGCGGCGCACGGCAATGCGGGCCGCCGCTTCGAGTTGCCGCAATGCTTTTTCATGCGCGTGGCCATGGGCCTCGCGCTGAACGAGGTCGACCGCGAAGCGCGCGCGATCGAGTTCTATACCGTGCTGTCCACGTTCGACTTCATGTCAAGCACCCCTACGCTCTTCAATTCCGGCACCCATCGCTCGCAGCTTTCGTCCTGCTACCTGACGACGGTCTCCGACGACCTCGATGGCATCTACGAGGCGATCAAGGAAAACGCACTGCTTTCCAAGTTCGCCGGCGGCCTCGGCAACGACTGGACCAACGTGCGCGCCATGGGCTCGCACATCAAGGGCACCAACGGCAAGAGCCAGGGCGTGGTGCCCTTCCTCAAGGTGGTGAACGACACCGCCGTCGCCGTGAACCAGGGCGGCAAGCGCAAAGGCGCGGTATGCACGTATCTCGAGACATGGCATCTCGACATCGAGGAGTTTCTGGAGCTCCGCAAGAATACCGGCGATGATCGCCGCCGCACCCACGACATGAATACCGCCAACTGGATCCCGGATCTGTTCATGAAGCGGGTGATGGAAGGCGGCGACTGGACGCTCTTCTCGCCCTCGGACGTGCCCGACCTTCACGACAAGTGGGGCCGTGCCTTCGAGGAAGCGTACGCGCGCCATGAAGCAAAAATCGCCCGGGGCGAGCTGAAGCTCTACAAGAGAGTGCCGGCGCTGCAACTGTGGCGCAAGATGCTGTCGATGCTGTTCGAGACCGGCCATCCGTGGATCACGTTCAAGGATGCCTGCAACGTGCGCTCGCCGCAGCAGCACATGGGCACCGTGCACAGCTCGAACCTGTGCACCGAGATCACGCTCAACACCAGCGAGAGCGAGATCGCCGTGTGCAACCTGGGTTCGGTGAACCTGCTCGCCCATATGAAGATCGTGGGCAAGGGCGATCGCGCCACCTACGAGCTCGATCATGTCAAGCTGCAGGCGACCATTCGCACCGCGATGCGGATGCTCGACAACGTGATCGACATCAATTACTACGCGGTCACCAAGGCGCGCAACTCGAATCTGAAGCACCGGCCAGTGGGCCTGGGGATCATGGGCTTCCAGGATTGCCTGCACCTCCTGCATCTTCCGTACAGCTCCGAAGGCGCGATGGCCTTTGCCGACTGCTCGATGGAGGCGGTGTGCTACTACGCCTACCTGGCCTCCACCGAGCTGGCCGAAGAGCGCGGCAAGTACGCCTCGTATCGCGGCAGCCTGTGGGATCGCGGCATCCTGCCCCAGGATTCGCTGAAGCTCCTGCGCGAGGAGCGCGGCGGATACGTCGATGTCGACGAAACCGAATCGATGGACTGGAGCCGGGTGCGCAGCCGCATCAAGGCGCACGGGATGCGCAACTCCAATTGCATCGCCATCGCGCCGACCGCCACCATCTCCAACATCATCGGGGTCGCGGCCTCGATCGAGCCGGAGTACCAGAACATCTACGTGAAGTCGAATCTCTCGGGCGAGTTCACGGTCGTCAACGATCACCTCGTGGCGGAGCTGAAGAAGCTCAATCTCTGGGATGAAGTGATGATCGCGGACCTCAAGTACTTCGATGGCTCGCTCGCCAAGATCGACCGGGTGCCCGCGGAATTGCGCACGCTGTATGCAACGGCGTTCGAGGTCGATGCCCGCTGGATTGTCGAAGCCGGCGCGCGCCGCCAGAAATGGATCGACCAGGCGCAGAGCCTCAACATCTACATGGCCGGCGCCTCGGGCAAGAAGCTCGACGAAACGTATCGCCTGGCGTGGGTGCGCGGACTCAAGACCACCTATTACCTGCGCACCCTGGCGGCGACCTCGGCCGAGAAGTCCACCGGCGAGGGTGGCGAGTTGAACGCCGTGCCCTCGGGCGGCGGCCATATCGGCACTGGCGCCGCCGTGGCAGCCGAGGGCAAGGTGTGTTTGTTGACCGATCCGACGTGCGAGGCGTGCCAGTGATGCTGCAAGCCATCGACGCTGGCAATTCCCGCCGGTCGGGCTTCCCGCCCGACGCGGATTGCCGCGGGAACGCGGCGCTGGCCCCGGCGCGCACCCTCGCATGAATTGCATCAATTACGGCGGTCTCCTGTTCACCAATCCCGTCCCCGTGGCCTACGCTCTTCCCCCCAAGGACCCCGGCTTGTACGTGATCCAGGTGCGCAATCTGAGCTTCGGGCCGATGCCTTTTCAGCCGATCGCCTTTGGCGCGAGCGACAACCTCGCGGCCGTTCGGCTCGAGCTGCATCCGCACTTTCCGCGGTGGAAGATTCATCGCCTGGCCAACCTCGGACTCTTTGCGTCGTACTTTCCCTTGCGCTACGAAGCAGCGGCCTATCGCGAAGAAACGCAGGCCGAGTTGATCGCGCAATACCTCGACCATGGAACCGAGGCGATCAAGCGCGCGCAACAAGCGGTGGCGCTGTCGCAATCCGGTGACGAATTCGAACAACGCAAGCACTGACCTCACGAACCGCCCAGGAAGTCAATTCAACCTCCGCGCCCGGCCCGTTATCCGCGTCCCCAACGGCCGGGATGCGTAAGCCGAGCCAGACCGGAAAACGTTAAAGGACAGGTCAAGACCACTCGGGCGCCAGCCGATATCAGATAAGCAGCACCGGTTTTGGCGCCGGCGGAAGAGCAAGAGAGAGGGCGGTGCCCTCGCAGCCGCAGTTGAAGCATGCAGCAACGCAACGAAAGGGCACGAGCGACCGCGAGTTTTCAGCAGACGGGCGCCGGGCCGGCAGAGGCAACGCATAGCAGTAACCGCACCGCGTAACCCGGACAGGAGGGTGAAACGATGAACGCCAAGACCGACGGATGGGAGCACTACACCGATGAGACCGGACGACGCCACTGGCGCTGGCCGGCCTCGGATGTACGTGACGTGCGCATCAGGGAAGCCGGAC
>JBDUCE010000152.1:0-6075 GCA_040003635.1 Betaproteobacteria bacterium | reverse complement strand
ACTTCTACGGCAACGTGGAAGGCAACGACATCTACAAGGGCACCACCGATATCGTGGTCTGCGACGGCTTTGTCGGCAATGTGGCATTGAAAACGTCCGAGGGCCTGGCCACGATGCTCTACGAGTTTCTCAAGGAGGAGTTCACCCGCAATCCAGTGACCAAGCTCGCGGCGCTGATGGCTTATCCGGTGTTGCGCGCCTTCAAGCAGCGCATCGATCCCCGCCGCTATAACGGCGCCACGCTCATTGGCCTCAGAGGCATCGTGGTCAAGAGCCATGGCGGCGCCGACGTGCTGGCGTTTCGCTATGCCTTGCGCAAGGCGTATGCCGAAGCCGCCAATGGCGTGCTGGATCGCATTGCGCAACGTTTGGCGGCAACCCTCGTATCGTCCTCCGCGGTGCGCGCGCCGGGCGCTGCCGTGGTGTCAGCGCTGCCCGCTGTCAATGCCAAAGCATAGCCGCATCGTCGGCACCGGTGGTTATCTGCCGGCGCAGGTTTTGACCAACGCCGATCTCGAGCAACGTATCGACACCAGCGACGAATGGATCCGCGCGCGTACCGGCATCCGGCAACGGCACGTGGCGGCCGCGGGAGAAGAAACCAGCGACCTGGCACTGCACGCTGCCCGCAAAGCACTGGACGCCGCCGGCGTGGCGCCTGCCGATGTCGATCTCGTCATTGTCGCGACCACCACGCCTGACATGGTGTTTCCGTCGACGGCGTGCATCCTGCAGTCCAAACTAGGCGCCCACGGCGGTCCGGCGTTCGATGTGCAGGCGGTGTGCAGCGGTTTCGTTTATGCGTTGTCGATTGCCGATCGCATGGTGGCGTCCGGCGCAGTGCGCAACGCGCTGGTGGTGGGCGCCGAGATTTATTCGCGCATTCTGGACTGGAGCGATCGCGGGACCTGCGTGCTGTTCGGCGACGGTGCCGGCGCGGTGGTGCTCGCGCCGTCCGCTGTCCCGGGCATTCTTTCCTGCCATCTGCACGCCGACGGCGCGTATCGCGAGATGCTGTGCGTTCCGGGGAGCGTTGCCAACGGCGCGGTGAGCGGCCGGCCGTTGCTGCGGATGGATGGGCAGGCGGTGTTCAAGTTCGCGGTGCGGGTGCTGGCGGAAGTCGCGCAGGAGGCGCTCACGGCCAACGGCATGACGGTCGATGCCATCGATTGGCTGGTACCGCATCAGGCCAACGAGCGCATCCTCGAGGCCACGGCACGCAAGCTGTCGGTGCCGATGGGCAAGGTGATCAGCACCGTCGCTCGCCACGCCAACACTTCCGCCGCATCGATTCCTCTTGCCCTGGATGTCGCGGTCCGCGACGGACGCATCACCACCGATCAACGAGTGATGTTGCTCGGGGTCGGCGGGGGGTTCACCTGGGGCTCGGTGCTCCTTTGCTGGTAAGACGAACCGTCATGACACTCGCTTTCGTGTTTCCCGGACAAGGCTCCCAGGCCATCGGCATGATGGCGGGGTTCGAAGGCCATCCTGCCGTGCGCGCAACGTTCGATGAAGCATCGCGCGTACTCGGTCAGGATTTGTGGCGACTGGTGGCAGAAGGCCCGGAAGCCGATCTCAACCAGACGGTCAATACGCAGCCCCTCATGCTCACCGCCGGCGTCGCCCTCTGGCGAGCGTGGCGTGCCGCGGACGGCGCGTTGCCGGCTGTCGTGGCCGGCCATAGCCTGGGTGAATACTCGGCGCTGGTAGCGGCCGGCGCAATTTCCTTCCCGGATGCGCTCCCGCTGGTGCGCTTTCGCGCCCAAGCGATGCAGGAGGCCGTGCCTGCCGGCGTTGGCGCGATGGCGGCGATTATCGGGCTTGACGATGCGGGTACGGCCGCGGCTTGCGCCGAAGCGATGGCCCAATTGGATGGACAAGTGGTCGAGCCCGTGAACTACAACGCGCCGGGTCAGCTGGTGATTGCCGGTCATCGCGAAGCCGTCGTGCTCGCGGCGACGGCCGCCAAGGCCCGCGGCGCCAAGCGCACGGTGATGCTTCCGGTGTCGGCGCCGTTTCATAGCGCTTTGCTCAAACCCGCGGCGCAGCGCCTCGCGGCGCGGCTGGCGACGATCGACATGACTACGCCACAGCTTCCGGTGCTGCACAACGTCGATGTCGCCGAGCATCACTCGCCTCAGGCAATTCGCGCAGCCCTCGCCCGGCAGGCGTCAAGTCCGGTTCGCTGGACCGACACGATCCGCGCCATGGCAGCGCGCGGTGTCACGCACATCGTGGAGTGCGGGCCCGGCAAGGTGCTGACCGGACTGACCAAACGCATCGCGCCGGAAATTAGCGGCCTGGCGCTCAACGATGGAGCAGCCATTCGTGATGTCATGGCAGCAGTGGGCGGCACCGCGATGGGAGTGGCGTCGTGATAACGATTGCGCTCGATGGGCAAGTGGCGCTGGTCACCGGTGCTACCCGCGGCATCGGGCGGGCGATCGCGGGCAAGCTCGCGGAAGCCGGCGCCACCGTCATCGGCACGGCCACGACGGCGGAGGGCGCGGCCGCGATCAGCGAGGCGCTGGCCGGCGATGGCGGCCGCGGCATCGTCCTCGACGTGACCGACAGTGCGGCACTGGATCGCGCGCTCGCCGACATCGAAGCACAACATGGCACGCCGGGGATCCTGGTCAATAACGCCGGCATCACCCGCGACAACCTCTTACTGCGCATGAAGGAAGAAGAGTGGGATGCGGTAATGGCCACCAACGTGAAGCCCGCCTATCGGCTGGCGAAGGCGGTGCTGCGCGGCATGATGAAGGCGCGCTACGGCAGGATCATCCAGGTCGGGTCGGTCGTGGGCGCGAGCGGCAACCCCGGCCAGGCGAACTACGCGGCATCGAAGGCGGCGCTCATCGGCTTCACCAAGTCGCTGGCACAGGAGGTCGGCAGCCGCCATATCACGGTCAATTGCGTCGCGCCAGGCTTCATCGATACCGACATGACACGCAGCCTGCCGGACGTGCAACGCGAGCGTTTGCTGGAGCGCATTCCGCTCGGCCGCCTGGGCCAACCCGAGGAAATCGCCCACGCGGTGGTGTTTCTCGCCTCGCGTGAAGCGGGCTACATCACCGGCGCCACATTGCATATCAACGGCGGCATGTACATGAGCTGAGCCGCTCTGTAAATGGCAGTCTCGCGACGGGTGGGGGCGGCCGTGGCGTTCTGGTAAAATCGCCCGGTTTGGATCACGACAACGTCCCGGCAGCGGGAGGAGACGCATGGAAAACATCGAACAACGGGTCAAGAAAATCGTCGCCGAGCAACTCGGCGTGAACGAAGCCGAAATCAAGAACGAGTCGTCGTTTGTGGACGATCTGGGTGCCGATTCGCTCGATACCGTGGAGCTGGTGATGGCCCTCGAGGAAGAGTTCGAAACGGAAATCCCTGACGAGGAAGCCGAAAAGATCACCACGGTGCAGCAAGCCGTCGATTACATCAGCTCGCACATCAAGAAGTAATGCCTCGCCGGGCGCGGGCGAAATGCAGGCCCGCCGCGCGCCGGAATGCGGCATCCGCTGCATTGCGCAAGGCGCGATAGGCATCGGCCGCGGGATACCCCCTGAGGCCCACATTCCAGCCTGACATCGCCATGAGCCGTCGCCGCATCGTCGTCACCGGATTGGGGATCGTATCTCCCGTGGGCGTGGGCGTTGCCCCGGCCTGGGAGTCGATCGTCGCCGCCCGCTCGGGCATCACGCGCATCACGCGCTTCGATGCATCAGGCTTTCCGTCGCAGATCGCGGCCGAGGTCAAGAATTTCGATGTCGGTCAATACCTTTCCGCCAAGGAAGCTCGCCGCTACGACACGTTCGTGCATTATGGTCTGGTGGCGACGATGGAGGCGGTGCATGACGCGGGACTTGCCGACTACCGCGGCGACAAGGAGCGCATCGGTGTTTGCATCGGCTCCGGCATTGGCGGCCTGCCGCTGATCGAGGCCACCCAGAAAGCGTATCTGGAAGGCGGCGTGCGCAAGATTTCACCCTTCTTCGTTCCCGGCTCGATTGTCAACATGACCGCGGGCCTCGTTTCCATCCAGTACGGTTATCAGGGCCCGAACCTCGCCACCGCGACCGCGTGCTCCACCGCCAATCACAGCATCGGCGAAGCGGCGCGGCTGGTCGAATATGGCGACGCCGACATCATGGTCGCCGGCGGATCGGAAGCCACCGTGAGTCCGCTCGGCGTGGGGGGGTTTTGCGCCGCGCGTGCGTTGTCACTGCGCAATGACGATCCGGCCACCGCCAGCCGGCCGTGGGATGTCGACCGCGACGGCTTTGTGCTCGGGGAAGGCGCAGGCATCCTGGTGCTCGAGGAATACGAGCACGCCAAGGCCCGTGGCGCGCGCGTTTATTGCGAGCTGACGGGCTATGGCATGAGCGCCGATGCCCATCATATTACGGCCCCGCCGGAAGACGGGAGCGGTGCCGCCCGCAGCATGCGCAACGCGCTGCGCAATGCGCGCATGAACGTCGACGACATCGAATACATCAACGCGCACGGCACTTCCACCCCGCTCGGCGACCTGGCCGAATGTCTTGCCGTGAAGCGATGTTTTGGCGAGCACGCGGCGAAGCTCGCGGTGAGCTCCACCAAGTCGATGACCGGACACCTGCTCGGCGCCGCGGGCGGCATCGAGGCCGTATTCACGGTGCTTGCCATTCGCGACCAGGTGGCGCCGCCGACGGCGAACCTCTTCCGGCAGGACCCGCAATGCGACCTTGATTTCGTGCCACTGACGGCGCGGCCCATGCGCATCGTGGGCGCGCTCTCGAATTCGTTCGGCTTCGGAGGCACCAACGCCACGCTCGTGTTTCGGGCGGTGTGATGGGCGGCTACGGAGTTACCGACCTCGGGACCTGTCGATCCCCACGAACGTCATGGCGCTGATCGTCCAGAAATACGGCGGCACTTCGGTGGGCTCCACCGAGCGGATCCGCAACGTCGCCCGGCGCATCGCGCGCTTTTGTCGCGAGGGCCATCAACTCGTCATCGTGGTTTCGGCCATGAGCGGGGAAACCAATCGGCTGCTGGCGCTCGCCCGTGACCTTTCGCCGGAGCCTGATCCGCGCGAGCTGGATGTGGTCGCCGCCACCGGCGAGCAGGTGACCATCGGTTTGCTGGCCATCGCGTTGCATTCGATGGGTCTCAAGGCCCGAAGCTACACGGGCGCCCAGGTGCGGATTCTCACCGACAGCGCATTCACCAAGGCGCGCATCCTGGCCATCGACGAGGCGAACATGCGTGCCGACCTCGACGCCGGCTGCATCGTCATCGTGGCCGGCTTCCAGGGCGTCGACGGTGAAGGCAACATCACCACGCTGGGCCGTGGCGGCTCGGACACGTCCGGCGTGGCGCTGGCAGCGGCCCTGCGCGCGGACGAGTGCCAGATTTATACCGACGTCGATGGCGTTTACACCACCGACCCGCGTATCGTTCCCGAAGCGCGTCGTCTCGCCCGCGTCACCTTCGAGGAAATGCTCGAGATGTCGAGCCTGGGGTCAAAGGTGCTGCAGATTCGCTCGGTCGAGTTCGCCGGCAAGTACCAGGTCAAGCTGCGCGTGCTTTCCTCGTTGGAGGATCCCGAAGCGACGTCGAGCGGCACGCTTATCACGTTCGAGGAGGACGACGTCATGGAACAAGCCATCATTTCCGGCATCGCGTTCAATCGCGACGAGGCCAAGATCTCGGTGATGGGCGTGGAGGATCGTCCGGGCATCGCTTACGCCATCCTCGGTCCGGTCGCCGCGGCCAACATCGATGTGGACATGATCGTCCAGAACATCGGCGCTTCCGGCCACACCGATTTTTCGTTCACGGTCAATCGCACCGAATACGAGCAGGCAATGGGACTTCTCCTGCGCGAGCGCGGCACGGCGTTCAAGGCCCGCGACATCATCGGCGACAACCGGATTTGCAAGGTATCGGTGGTCGGCATCGGCATGCGCTCGCACGTGGGATTGGCCAGCAAGATGTTCAAGGCGCTGGCCGACGAGGGGATCAACATCCAGATGATCTCGACGTCCGAGATCAAGATTTCCGTGGTGATCGACGAGAAGTATC
>JBDUCE010000151.1:0-6080 GCA_040003635.1 Betaproteobacteria bacterium | reverse complement strand
GGCGCGCCCCATACGCGCTCCGCGCCGAACATCCGCCTGGGAAAAGAATCGTCGAAACCTTCGCTGCGGCTCAGCGTCAGTAGGGTCGCCCGGCTGACAATGCGTGTTGCCGGGGCACGTGTGGCCGGTTCCACGTAGCGGCGAACCAACGTCCACTCGTGCTCGTCCGCGAGGCGCAGTCCGATACGCGAAAGCTCGGGACCGTGCAGGATCAGGGCCGGATGCGCAAGTCTCGCCTTTTCGACGAGCCAGCGATTGACCGCGGCATGATCGCCGCCCGGTTCGAGTCCGCCATTGCTGATCGCCACGTGCTTGCCATACGCGACGGATAACGCGCCGGCGACGTGCGGCTCGGATGCGTCGGAAAGGATGAACGCATCGGGAAGCTCGCGTGCCATGGCGTCCAGCGTCCGTTTCATGCCATCGTTTTCACGAAGCAACGCGATAGCGAATGGTATCTTCAGGTACAACCCACCGAGCACGATGATGGCGAGCGCCACGCTGGTCGCGGAGCCACCTCGACTGCTCCCGGCAAGCGCGGTGATCCCGACCGCGGCAAACAGAATCGCGAAGGGTACGACCACCGGAATGAAGCGGCGAAAGCCCCACGGGAAATCCGGGCTGACGTGCGGCCACCACAGGTAGAGGAGCGCGGTGCCGACACCCAGCAGCAGCAGGAGCGTGTGGCTGAGGCGGCGGCTGCTCATCCATCCTTTCCAGATCGCGCTGCACACCCCAAGCAAGGCGGCCACTGCCAGCGGCCACGACAAATAGCCGGCCAGATTGACCAGCGAGTCTTCGCGGAAATCGCGCATTCCTTCCAGTGCGATCACGTGGCGAATGATGCTGAACGGCTCGGCCTGCGGACGGATCCACGCGGCATATCCGAACAGCAGAAGCAGGATCGCGATGCCGCCGACACGGGTCGTGCGCGCTCGAAAGAGCGTCCCGAGCAGAGCCAAGCGCGCCGGACGCAATAGTGCTGCGCACGCAGCCAGGGCGAGCGTCCCTCCCGCCATTGCGCCGACAAACGCCCACTTGTTATCCAGATACCCGCGATAGAGGGCGAGATAGGTCATGCACACGAGCACAAAGACGGCGCCCTGCGTCGCACAGAATCGCCGTGTGGCGGCGAGCCGCCGTGGGCTCGGCCGGCCAGCCGCAGCGACGATTGCCGCACCAATGCAGGCAGCGATCGCGATGGCCGCGTCGATTCTTACCAGGGCGGCCGAGAACAGCAGGATGCCGATCGGAAGCCTGCTGCGCTCGACGCCGGAAGCCGCAACGAGAGGAAGCGCGATCATGAACAGCATCGACAAGGGCTCGCTCAACGAAATGCCGGCAATCCACAAGGACGCCGGCAGGCCGAACAGCAATACGGTGAGCGCTGCGGCGCCGAGCGGAGGCAGGAGCATGCGCAGCAGGGAATAGAAGGCGAGCCCGCCCAAGGCGAATACGACGGCGTTGGCGCGAAAGACGGCTTGGGCGCCGCCCATCGCCTGCGCGATGGCAAGCCAGACGGGCCATCCCATCGGGTGCGTCAGCCGGACGGGATGATCGACGCCGTTGTCGCCCTTCACCGATCCCGGCAGTTGGGTGTTCGAGGTGTTGCGCAGAAACATGCGGTCTGCTTCATCCGACGGGGCGTAGGTGACCCACGCATTGCCCCGTGTGGCGAGCGCGATCGCCGAAGCGGCGTACAGCTGCTGGTCGCGACCGCTACCCAGCGTTTCATCGCGACCGCTCGCACTGATAACGACGAAGGCGACGGCGGCGATGATCACCCACGCGTCCGCGGCAGCGACCCGCGGGAGCCGCCACCGGCGCGTAAACCCGAGCTTCCAGAGCCGCACCACAGCGAGCGTCCAGCCCACCGCGCCCAGCCAGCCGGAAGAAAACAAGCCCGCCGACGCGATGAGCACCAGTAGCGGCGTGGCGATGGCGATCCCGGTCACCGCGGCAAGAACAGCGGTGGGCAGTGCCGGGTAGCGCAGGCGAAAATGCGCGGTGAGGATGAAGTGCCCGACGGCATAGGCACCGGCGAGAGCTCCGGCAGCGAGTAACCGGCTAAGCACCGGGGCCGCGCGCTATCAGAGCCGCGAACGCGACCGCTGGGGCACCGTGCTCGCGAGCCGGGTCTCCCATAGGGTCTCGAGCGCCTCGGCAAGCGGCTCCGGAAGATACGTTCCCGATTGGCGGATGCCCCACCGGTAGCGCGAGAACGGCGGCACGGCCAAATCGTCGAACGTGATGACAGGCGTCTCGACCAGTGCTTCGAGACGCAATCGGAGGTAGTGCGTGAGCGTTCCGGCGGACGCTTTTTCCGGCCGCCAGTGCAGCGCGGCTTCGGGCGCGCTGATCGTCACGCCGGAGCCGATGACACCCTTGGGCGGCACGCCGAGGCGAAGCATGAAGGCCCGGCTGCCGCGCTCGATCTTCCTGGCGCGTCCGCTCGACCATTCGATGTCCGCGAATCCGCGGCGGTCGATGCGCCTGGAAAGACGCGCCAACTCCGGCCACGGCCACAACCTGGGGTTCCACGCGAAGAGATAAGTCGCCATGAGTCAAGGCCATTCCGGAGCGTCCGATTACCCGCGCGACAGGCTGCGCAGTCGCTCTAATCGAGCGTGCTCTTGAAGAAGCGCAGTCCGATCACGGTCACGATCAGCATGAAAAGCGCAATCGGCCACGCTTCGCTGCCAATCTCGCCAAAGCCGTTGCCCTTGAGCAGCACCCCGCGCACGATGCGCAGAAAATGGGTGAGTGGGAGCACCTCGCCCACCGTCTGCGCCCAGCCGGGCATGCCGCGAAACGGGAACATGAATCCCGACAGCAGCATCGACGGCAGAAAAAAGAAGAAGGTCATCTGCATGGCCTGCAGCTGGTTCTGGGCCAGGGCGGAGAACGTCAGCCCCAGGGTCAGATTGGCGGCAATGAACAGCAGCACTGCAAGATAGAGAACGCCGATGTTCCCGATCATCGGCACGCCGAACAATCCGCGCGCGAGTCCGAGAATAAGGGTGACCTGTATCAGGCCGATCATCACGTAAGGCACGATCTTGCCGGTCATCACCTCCAGCGGCGTCGCCGGCGTGGCGAGCAGGTTTTCCATGGTGCCGCGCTCGGTTTCGCGGGTGATCGCGAGTCCGGTCATGAGCACCATGGTCATCGTCAGGATCACGCCCATCAAACCCGGCACGATGTTGTATTGCGTGATCGCTTCGGGATTGTACCGGGGATGCACGCGCACTTCGAAGGCGGCGGCCGAAGCGCCCAGCGATGCCATGGGCCCGACGAGATCGTGGACGAGCGCGGTCTGTGCGAGTTGATTGATCGCGCTCAGCGCATTGCTGGTCGCCGACGGATCGGTGGCGTCGGCTTCCAGCAACAGCGCCGGCCGCTCACCCCGCAGCAAGGCCCGGGTGAAGTCCTGCGGAATGGTCACCACGAACTGCACCTTGCCGGTGGCCAGCATGCGATCCGCTTCACGCTCGTCGCGCGCCTCGCCGACGAAGGAGAAATATTCGCTGTTCTTGAGGCCGCTCAGGATGCTGCGAGTGAATTCGCTGCGATCGGCGCTGAGCACCGCGGTGGGCAGGTGCTTGGGATCGGAGTTGATGGCATAGCCGAAGAGCACCAGTTGCACGACGGGAATGCCCACGATCATGCCGAACGTGAGTCGGTCGCGCCGGAGCTGGATGAACTCCTTCGCCACGATGCCGAGCCAGCGCGATAGCGAGAAGTACGACATCAGTGGGCGATCGCCGGCACGCTCGCCGGCGCACGGTTCATGAGATGGATGAACACATCTTCGAGGCTCGGTGCCACCTCCTGCCATTGCAACGCAGGATCGTTCAGGAATGGCGCGAGCGAGCGTCGCAATGCGTCCGCCTCGGAACCGGTTACGTGCAGCGCAGCGCCGAATGCCGCAACCTGCTCGACCGCCGGCAAGTCGCGCAACGTGACCGCGAGCGATGCCAGGTCCCCGCCGCGCACCGCCCACGTGACGAGCGCCTGGCTGGCGATCACTTCCTCCGCGGTACCCTGGGCGAGCATCGTTCCGGAGAGGATGTAGGCAAGCTTGTGACAGCGTTCCGCCTCATCCATGTAATGCGTGCTGACCAGCACGGTGATCCCGCGGGCGCTCAGCGCATGCAGCTCCTCCCAGAATTCACGCCGCGCCTTCGGATCCACTCCCGCGGTCGGCTCATCGAGCAGCAGCAGATCCGGCTCGTGCAAAAGGCACGCGGCCAGCGCCAGGCGCTGTTTCCAGCCACCGGAGAGAGCGCCCGCCAATTGCTCGGCGCGATTCTCGAGCCCCAGATGCGTCAGCGCCTGCTCGACGCTGGCCTTCCGCTCCGGCAGACCGTACATCCGCGCGACAAAGGCCAGATTCTCGCGAATGGTCAAGTCTTCCCAGAACGAAAACCGCTGTGTCATGTAACCGACGTGCCGCTTGATTTCGCGCGGCTCGCGCAGGATGTCGTAACCGAGACATCTTCCTTCGCCGCTGTCCGGGGTGAGCAGCCCGCACAACATGCGAATGGTCGTGGTCTTGCCGCTGCCATTGGGCCCCAGAAAGCCGAAGATCTCGCCTCGCCGCACGGTAAGCGCGAGGTCCTTGACCACATGATGGGTGCCGAAGTGCTTGTTGAGTCCGCGCACGTCGATGACGAGGTCCGTACCGTTCGCCGTCATCATTGGGTCGCCGGCAGCGTCACGTCCAACGGCTGCCCCGGATGCAGCCGTGCGGCATCCGCCGGTCCGGGCTTGGCTTCGACCAGGTAGACGAGCTTGGCGCGATTTTCCTTGGAGTAGAGCACCGGTGGCGTGAATTCGGCGCGATCGGAGATGAACGCGATCGTCGCCGTGATCGGCGCGCCGCAACCGTCACAGGCGAGTTGCACGGATTGCCCCAGCCTGATGCGGCCAAGGGCCGGCTCGGGAACGAAGAAGCGCGCCTTGACGTTGGCAGGCGCAAGGATGCTGGCGACCGGCGCCCCGGCCGCCACCCAATCGCCGACCACGTAATAGGTGTCGTGCACCAGCCCTGCAATCGGCGCCACCACCGCACGCTGACCGAGACGCCAATCGCTTTGCGCCAGCGCCTCGCGTGCGGCCTCTACGTCCGCCTCGGCGGCGCGAATCTCGGCGGCGCGCGCAGGCAGCTTGGCGGTCGTTACCTGTGCGCCCAACGATGCGACCTGCGCGTCTTCGCGCTTGAGTTGCGTGCGGGCGTCGTCGAGCGCGGCCTTGCTGATGAAGCCGCTTCCAGCGAGCGTCTCCTGGCGGCGCAAGTTGGCGGCGGCAAGATCACGCGCGGCCTGCGCCTGGCGCATCTGCTCGGCGACGGTTTCGACTTCGGCGGGCCGCCGGCCCGAGCGCAGATTTTCGGCCCGCGCTTGGGCGGCCTCGAGTTGCGCCTGGGCCTGGCGCCGCGCGGCCGTTTCATTGATGTTCTCCAGGGCAAAGACGGGCGCGCCGGCCGCCACCTGCCCGCCACGCTGCACACCGACCTGCTGCAGGGTGCCCGCGAACGGCGCCGCCAGCCGTACGTATTCGCCCTCGACGTAGCCCTGCAAAGGGCGTTCCGCCGGCTCGCCGCCGGCCACCAGCGCGCACGCTGAAAATGCAGCGCGCGTGGCCCAGCGCATCGCGACTATCATCGGCATCGAATCCCGAAATTGACGGGGCCGATGGTATCAGGTTGGAATCGGCCTCCGCCGGTCGGTGACAGACAAGCCGGGGTTCCAGGGCCTGTTCACACTACACGCATGCGTGCGAGCGGGCCCTAGTCAAGGCCGGCCGGGCAGCGATGGCTCAGCGCGCCGATGCTCCCGGATTCGCAATTCCCTGCCGCACGATGCGATCCTCGAGCTCGCCTACCTGCGCCGCGAGACCGTTGGCGGCGTGATCGAGCGCGAGCTTCAGTTCATCGGAGAACCGCGCCATTTCGGCCGCATGACGGGTACGATCATCGGCGAGTGCTGCTGCAAGCTGGTCGAGCCGCGTCTCGAGGGTGCCACGCAACTCCGTGAAACGCGACGCCTCTGCCTGGTCTGCAAGCTGTCGCTGCGATT
>JBDUCE010000150.1:0-6134 GCA_040003635.1 Betaproteobacteria bacterium | reverse complement strand
GTCATGAACGAAAGCCAGCAGCGGCGAATCCTGCGCCAGCTCGCGGCCGACGCGCCGGCCGCCGGCTTCGCCGCACCGGCCCTGGAGGGAGACGGCATCAACGCGAGCTTGCGCTCGTTCTACCTGTACCGGCATTTCGTGCGGAGCTATCGGCCCGTGAAGCGGGGGCCCTACACGTTCCTGGTCAACGCCGCGTCTCCGGCCTTTCCGGGCGGAGCGGACATGCGCGAGCAGAGCGACCTGCTCGACCAGGCATTCGCCCATCGGGACCTGCAGTTGATTCCGGCGACGTGGGGGCGGAGTTGGCCGACGCTAAAGCATAAAGCGCGAGCGCTTGGCAAGTTGGTGCCGGAAAAATTGGAGAGCCCTTCCGGCACAGAGTGCCTCCCGACCCCGGAAGGCGAGCGCTCACCGCTCGCGCTACTGGGACGCTACCAGCTCCCGTCACCCGAAAACGTCGCGGAGCGTGCCGATTTGCTGGCAATCGAGTTGCGTGCGGGCGTGACGATGCCGGATTCGCTGCTCGTGCGCTTCTCAACGGCGCCGGAGGGCGCGGTCCATACCGCTACGATGGGAGTGCGGGGGAGAACGCTGATCGTCCCCATGAGCGCTTATCCGTCGTGGCTCCGAGGTCCTGACATCCGCACCATCGAGCTCTGTGCACCTCCACGCGAGGCACCGGCCAGAGATCTGATTGTTGGCGTGAGCGCATGGAAAATCCCCGACCTGCTGCCTTAATGCGCCACGATGACCCTACTCATGCCGTCTCCGGCAACGCGTCGTGCCTTGTTCGACCGGCCGGAGGGGCTCAATCGCGACGCGACCGCGACAATGCGGACCCCGCCCGCCGGGAGCGCGCGAGAATCGCCGGAGCCCAGGCCCGAAACGGCAGCATCACGCCTGCCCAGAAGTCGCTGACGCGTTCCCGGCTCGACAGGCCGGTGGCCGGCCATTCGCCCGGCAGCGGTCGATGATAGGTGCCGAAGAGGATGTCCCATAACGGCAGGAATGCCGCAAAGTTCTTGTCGGCGTGCTGGATCTCGCGACTATGGTGGATGCGGTGAAGCTGGGGTCCGGTAAGAACGGGTGTAAAGGGGCCGAGCGGCAGGCGGACGTTGGCGTGAATGAAGATCGCCCACTGGCCGACGACAAGCACGATCATCGCACTTTGCACCGCGCCCAAGGCGATCAGGAACGTCATCGGGATCGTGATCGTGAATCCGCGGATCGCCTCCTCCAGCCAGTGGTGACGCCCGCTGGAAAGGCAGTAGAGGCTTTCGTCCATGTGGTGCAGCTTGTGCTGCTCCCACAGTACCGGCACCGTGTGCTGGAGCCGGTGGTGCCAATAGTAAAAGAAATCGAAAACGACAAAGGGCAGGAGGGGCAGCAGCAGGTAATGCAACAGCCCGTCGACCGGCTGCGACCCCGTGCGCACCTGGTCCAGGTTGATCGCGAGCAGGCCGCCGCCGGTGGCGCTCGCGATCTTCGCCGCGAGATACACCGGCAGGACGACAACGAGCGGTGTGACCAGCAGGTAAAGCAGCGTGAATTCGCCGGTCAGGATCCGGTTGCGGAGGGGCTGGTTTCGCTCCGCGGGCAACAAGCGCTCGGCCGCCATGAACCCGGCGATGACCGCGAGCAACACCAGATAGGGCTTTGCGATGGGAAGCACCGCCGCCAGGAATGCGTGCCAAGCGTCTGTCATGAACCGCCTTGCGCCCCTCGACGATGCCGCAGCATCGCCGGCGGGCGAGCGTCAGCCGGCGAGGTGTCTCAAGCGCTCCGCCACCGGCGTCAGGGACTGCAGGCTTCCCCCGCCCGTTCCGTCGCGCGCATCGACGCTGTCCGCGCCGTATTTCATCATTGTGCCGACGCGGGCTCGGACGGTGCCGGCGGAGCAGCGGCATCCTCGGCGGCGGCCTTCATCGACAAGCGCAGACGGCCCTTGTCATCCGCTTCGAGGACCTTGACGCGCACGATCTGGCCTTCCTTTACGTAATCGGAGACCTGGTTGACCCGCTCCTTGGCGATCTGCGAGATGTGCAGGAGACCATCCTTGCCGGGCAACACCTGGACGATCGCACCGAAGTCGAGCAGCCGCAACACGGTGCCTTCATAGACGCGGCCCACCTCGACCTCGGCGGTGATCTCCTCGATCCGCTTTTTCGCCGCATTGCACGCATCGGCGTTGACGGAGGCGATGGTGATCGAGCCATCGTCCTGGATGTCGATGGTGGTGCCGGTCTCCTCGGTCAACGCCCGGATCACCGCACCGCCTTTGCCGATCACGTCGCGGATCTTCTCGGGATTGATCTTGAAGGTCATCATCCGCGGCGCGTGCTGCGAAACCTCGGTGCGCGCATGCGGCATTGCCTGCTGCATGAGCTGCAGGATGTGCAGCCGGCCTTCGCGCGCCTGCGACAGCGCCACGGCCATGATTTCCTTGGTGATGCCCTGGATCTTGATGTCCATCTGCAGCGCCGTGATGCCGCGGTCGGTGCCAGCGACCTTGAAATCCATGTCGCCCAGGTGATCCTCGTCGCCCAGGATGTCGGAGAGCACCGCAAAGCGGTTGCCGTCCTTGATGAGACCCATCGCGATGCCGGCCACATGCGCCTTCATCGGCACGCCGGCATCCATCAGGGCGAGGCTCGCGCCGCAGACCGACGCCATCGAAGAGGAGCCATTCGATTCGGTGATCTCCGAGACGACGCGCAAGGAGTACGCGAACTCTTCAGCCGTCGGCAGGACTGCCAGCAAGGAGCGCTTGGCGAGCCGGCCGTGGCCGATTTCGCGGCGCTTGGGCGTGCCGACGCGGCCGGTCTCGCCGGTCGCGTAGGGCGGCATGTTGTAGTGGAACATGAACCGATCGCGATATTCCCCCATCAGGGCGTCGATGATCTGCTCGTCGCGCGCGGTGCCGAGAGTGGCAATCACCAGCGCCTGCGTCTCGCCGCGGGTGAAGAGTCCCGAGCCGTGGGTGCGCGGCAGGACACCGGTGCGAATGGTGATCGGACGCACCGTGCGGGTGTCGCGACCGTCGATGCGCGGCTCACCGGCAAGAATCTGGCTGCGCACGATCCGGGATTCGAGCTCGTGCAGGAAATCACGCACCTCGTTGGCATACCCCGGGGCGGCATCCGCAGGAACGCATTCGGCGCTGACCTTGGCCGAGATTTCCTTGAGGCGCTGCTGCCGATCCTGCTTGCGTCGGATGGCGTAGGCCTCGCGCAACCCGGCTTCCGCGCACGCTGTGACCTGATCGATCAGCGGCTGGTTCTTGGCAGGCGGCTGCCAATCCCACAGCGGCTTCCCGCCTTCTTCCACCAGCTCATGGATCATGTTGATGACCGCTTGCTGTTGCTGGTGGCCGAAGACGACCGCCCCCAGCATGACCTCTTCAGGCAGCTCGTCAGCCTCGGATTCGACCATCAGGACGGCCGCTTCCGTTCCTGCAACGATGAGGTTCAGCTTCGATTCGGTGAGCTCGGTCTTGGTCGGATTGAGCACATACTGGCCATTCACATAAGCGACCCGCGCGGCGCCGATCGGGCCATCGAAGGGCACGCCGGCAAGCGAAAGCGCCGCCGAGGCACCGATCATCGCCGCGACGTCAGGATCGATTTCCGGGTCGACCGACATCACCGTCGCGATGATTTGCACCTCGTTGTAGAACCCGTCGGGAAAGAGCGGCCGGATCGGCCGATCGATGAGCCGCGAGGTGAGCGTTTCCTTTTCGGAGGGCCGGCCTTCGCGCTTGAAAAATCCGCCGGGGATCTTGCCGGCGGCATAGGTCTTTTCCTGGTAGTCGACCGTGAGCGGGAAAAAATCCTGGCCCGGCTTGGCCGTCTTGGCAGCGACCGCCGTTACCAGCACGACCGTATCGTCGAGCGAGACCAGGACGGCACCGCCGGCCTGGCGCGCGATTTCACCCGTTTCCAGCGTCAGCGTATGACGGCCGTAAGCAATGGATTTCTTGATGGCATTCACAGTATGTGTCCTCGAATTCCGGAATGACAATGGCCGCGCTTCGATTGCGCGGCCACTGCGGTATAGTCAAAGGGAGTTGCGCGTGTGATGCATCGAGCGCGGGTGCCAGAAGCGGCATGTCGGCGACTCCCACGCGGATCGAATCGATGAAGAGCTCAATCGCGCTCGCGCAGTCGGTCGGCAGCAGGCACTCGATTACTTGCGCAGCCCGAGCTTCTCGATGAGCGAGCGATAGCTTTCCGCGTTGCGCGACTTGAGATAGTCGAGCAGCTTGCGGCGACGCGACACCATGCGCAGCAGTCCGCGGCGCGAATGGTGGTCCTTGGTATTGCTCTTGAAATGATCGGTAAGGCCATTGATGCGCGCGGTAAGAAGCGCAACCTGCACTTCCGGCGAGCCGGTATCGGCGGCGCCCCGCTGGTGGTCGGCGATTACTTTCGCCTTGTCATGCACGGTGACTGCCATTGCGCTCTTTCCTTGTCTTCTTGTCGGTCTGGTGAAGCCGGTAATTATAGCCTGAAAATCGCTTAGGATTCAACCGCTAAAGCGGGCGGAAACCCGCGCTGCACGCCATCACCAGTCGTCCCGCGCCGCCGTGTCGACGAGCCGGACGGGACGCAGTACGCCACCGGCTGCTTCGACGATTCCCATGAATCGCCCCAGCGGGCCGTAAGCGCGAAGCCGTCCCGCAGCGCCAGCAGGCGAAGCTGCCGATCTGCCCTCCACCAGGGCGTGCGCGGCCTCGCCATCGATGACGATCCGGCTCATCGCGCAAAGCGGGGCGTCGATCGGCAGCAATGGGGCGAGCCGCGCGCCGGCGTCCCTCCCCTCGAGGTCGTCGAGTGTGATGGCCTGCTCGATGCGAAATGGCCCCGTCGCCGTCCGACGCAGCGCCGCAAGGTGGCCCACGGTTCCCAGCGAGTGCGCGAGGTCCTCTGCGAGCGCGCGCACGTACGTGCCCTTGCTGCAGCGGATCAGAATCACCGCCTCCGATGCGCCGAAATCCACGAGCTCCAAGTCGTCGATCACGATGTCGCGCGCCGGGCGCGGAATTTCGATGCCTTGGCGGGCGTATTCGTAATACTTGCGTCCCTGATGCTTCAGCGCGGCATGGCGCGGCGGCACCTGACGGGACGCGCCGATGAACCGTTGCAGCGCCAATTGCAGCGCGCCGCGGTCGAACGTGACCGGCGCCTCGGCGAGGACCTCGCCTTCGGCATCGCCCGTGGTCGTCGAGGTGCCGAAACGAATGCCCGCGACGTACTCCTTGCGCGCGTCGAGCAGCGCCTGGGCAAATTTGGTCGCCTCGCCGAAACACAACGGCAGCAACCCGGAAGCCATTGGATCGAGGGTGCCTGTGTGGCCGGCCTTGGCCGCGTTCAGCAATCGCCGCGCGTGCTGCAGGGCGGCGTTGGAAGAAAGGCCACGGGGCTTGTCGAGCAGTAGCACGCCATCCACCCGCAGCCGCGGCGGGCGGGCAACAACCGGGTCAGGACCGCGCTTCAGCTGGAGTGCTTGCGATCGGCGGCGACCGCATCATCGATCAACTGCGAGAGCTCCATGCCCGACTCGATCGACGCGTCGTAGACGAAGTGCAGCTGCGGCACCGAGTACAGTTGCAGGCGATGCGATAGCGCAGTGCGCAAATAGCCGGCCGTTCGCTGCAGCGCCTCGACCGCTTCGACGGCATGCGCGCGGCCCGTGAGTTGGGTGAAAAAGACCTTGGCATGGGAAAGGTCCGCCGACACTTCGACCGCCGTGATGGTGACTTGCCCCACCCGCGGATCCTTCACTTCCTCGCGCAAGAGCTCCGCGAGCTCGCGCTGGATCTGGTCGGCCACCCGCTGGGCCCGTTGAGAGTGCTTTTTCATTCAGTGCTGCCGGCTTGCCGGTGCTCGAGCGCCTTGCACGAAGGCTTGCACCATGCCAGTCGGGCCGCCAGCAGACGGCCCTCCCGTCATTTCGTCATTGCAACGTGCGGGAGACTTCGACGATCTCGTAGCACTCGAGCTGGTCGCCCTTTTCGATATCGTTGAAGTTCTTCACGGATAGGCCGCATTCGAAGCCGGCCTTGACTTCGCGCACATCGTCCTTGAATCGCTTCAGGGAATCCAGCTCGCCGTCGTGCAGCACGACATTGTCGC
>JBDUCE010000149.1:0-6137 GCA_040003635.1 Betaproteobacteria bacterium | reverse complement strand
TCGACGTAGGCGCGATCGCGCATCTGCCGCACCCAATCCTGGAACGCCTCATCGGACTTGCGCTGCCGCAGGGCGATGCGCGCCTGCTCGCGCTGGCGCGTGGCGGTGATGTCCTGCGTGCGCCGTTCCAGCACCTGGATGAGATGCCATCCGAATTGCGAGCGCACCGGCGTCGAGATTTCATTGGGTTTCTGGGCGTTCATGGCACGCTCGAAATCGGGCACGGTATCGCCCGGGGATATCCAGCCCAGATCACCGCCCTTTGCCGCCGACGGGTCCTCGGAGTTGAGGCGCGCCAACTCGTCGAACTTGGCGCCGCCGTCCAGACGATCCTTGATGCGGTCGATACGCGCCTTGGCATCGGCTTCCGAGGTGACTTCGTTGACCTTGATGAGGATGTGGCGCGCGTGTGTCTGGTCGACCACGGTGGGATCATTGCGGCTGCGGGTCTCGATCAGTTTCACGATATGAAAGCCGCTCGCCGAGCGCAGCACCGGCGAAACTTGTCCCGGTTTCAGGCTTCGGACCGGCTCGACGAAGACCGAGGGCAGACGCGCCGGTCCGCGCCACCCGAGGCTGCCACCCTGCAGGGCGTCGGGCGCATCGGAATAACCCGCGGCAACCTGCGCGAATTCGGCGCCCCCTTCCAACTGCCGCAAGGCATCCTCGGCCCGCCGCCGCTTGGCCTCGACCTGTTCGGGCGTGCCCTGATCCGGTACGAGGACCAGGATGTGCGCCACGTTGTATTCGACGTCGCCGCCGCTCTGCACATTGATGCTGGCCAGGAAATTGTCGACCTCGGCATCGGTCACCTGGATGCGCCCGTCGACTTCGCGCTCGCGCAGCCGCTGGATCATGAGCTCATTGCGAAGGTCGTCGCGGTATTTGGCGAAGACGATGCCTTCGCGTCCCAGCGCGGTGCGAAGCTCTCCGGGCGTGAGCTTGTTTTCCTGGGCGATGCGCTCGATCGTGCGCTCCACCTGCACGTCATCGACCCGGATGCCGCCGGTCTTGGCGAGCTGGAGGATTACACGCTCGGTAATGAGTCTTTCCATCACCTGCTTTTCCAGCACGTCCGGCGCCGGCGGCGCGACTTTCTGGGCTTTCATCTGCTCCAGCACCACACGCTTCTGCGCATCGATCTCGTGCTGGGTCAGCGCTTCGTCGTTGATCACCGCCACGACGCGATCCAGGAGAACGGTGCGCTCCGACGGTACCCGGGACGCGGTCGCGCCGGGAGCGGGCGTGGCGGCCGGCGATTGGCCCTGGGCGGACCACGACATCGCGCCCAGCATTGCGGCGACAACAGGGATCATGAAACCGGCGCCACGGCCGGTGGAGGTCGATACACGCATGCAATACCTCAAAATTCGGGAAAGACGTCGCCGCGGTCGCGCGGGGATACGGTGGGATCGTTGGTCCTCACGTAACCAGGGACGCTGCGCCGCAGGAGATCCAGGGGACTGGTTCCGACGCGCGCCAAGCCATTTAGTTCGAGCTGCAGGTACACCGACGTGGTGGTGGTCTGCGTCGTGGTGGTGAGTCGCTGCGCGACAACGCGCAGCACCCAGCAGTCGGCATTGTACTCGACCCCTGCTACCGCCTCCAGGGTCTTGCGATCGACCAGCGAGTAGTTCCACCGCCCGAGGAAGGTCCATTGCGCATTGATCGGCCACTGCGCCGCCACATCGAATTGCTTCAGTGAGGTATTGACCGCAGTCGGGTCCACGAGTTGCCGCGTATAGCGATAACTGCCGCTCAAGGCCTTGCCCGGCGCCGGTGTATAGCGGAACCCGGCGTCGAAGCGCTCCGACTTCGAGGCATCGAAGTTGTATTGCATCAGCCCGGCCAGCGACCAGGCCTCCGTCAGCTTGCCTTCAGCGAGCAGCAGCACGTCGGAGGTCGAGGCCGAACGCGGCGGTTCGTTGAGCGTTACCCGCTGGTCGATGAAGTAAAACCGCTGGCCCAGCGCCACCCGCAACCGCTCGCCACCGCTGGTGGGGTCGATGAACCGGGAAGTGAGCGCCAGCGTAAGTTGGTTGGCGTCCCCCACCCGGTCGTTGCCCAGATAGCGGTTCTCGCTGAAGAGCTGGCCGAAGTTGTAGTCGTCGATGGCGGTATCGAATGCCGGCACGCGGCTCTGGTCGCGATAGGGCACATAGACGTAGAAGGCGCGCGGCTCGAGGGTTTGCACCACGTCCTGCCCGAATACCCGCCAGTCGCGCTCGAACACCACGCCACTGTCCACCGAGCTTACGGGAATCGCGAAATCCGCGCGCGTTTCCCCGCCCACGGGCTGATCGAGCTGGTAGGAACGCGCATGCAGCCCAGTCTTCGCGGTGACGAACCACGCGGCGCCCTGATGGCTCCACGCGACCGTGGGATAGGCGAATACCCGCTGGCCGGTGGGCAACGTCGGGTTGCTGAAGCGCACGTACTCGCCGGTGGCTGCGAATGTCATGCCGCGCCAGTCGCTTTCGCGGAGGGCCGCCAGGACCTGCGGAATGCGGTTGTACGGCGAGCCGACCGGCGGCGCGTTGGGATCCTGCAGGGTCTGGAATGATTGCTGCCGGGCGATGACCTGCAACGGTCCGCGGGTGTACGCAAACCCGCCTTCGCGCGGCAAGGTCGTCTGCGACGTCACCGCAATGCGATCGGCCAAGTCTGCAAAATAGGTGTCGTCGGAGACCTTGTTCAGGTTCCAGAATCCCGCCAGTCCCGGCACGAGCGCGTCGAGGTTCTGATTGTGCTTCCAGGCCAGCGCGTAGCGATTGGTTCCCGTCACCCGGTCGTTGGGCAGGTCCTCGACATCCATCTCGCCCGCGAGCGTGGGCAGGAGGTAGCGGAACTGCCCTCCGAGTTGCACACCGCGCTTGGTCATCAGCCGCGGGGTGAGCGTCGCATCGTAGTTGGGGGCAAGATTGAAGTAGTACGGGGTGGCGAGCTCGAACCCGCGGGTGCCGGTCGAGCCGAGCGTGGGGGTCAGGAAGCCGGATTTGCGCTCGTCGGAGAGTGGAAACTCGAGCCACGGCGTGTAGGCAATCGGCGCCCCCAGGAAATACACCGTCGCGTGCCGGCCGGTGCCGATCTTGCGCGCCTGATCGACTTCGAGCTCGCCCATGCGCAGATACCAATCCTCGCGCGGTGCAACGCACGTGGTATAGCGGGCATCCGTCGCTTCATAATGCTGCGGGCCGGTGAAGCGAATTTCCTGCGCGGTTCCGCGCGCGCCGTTTTCGCCGAAATAATAGCGTGGCGAGCGGAAAAACCCGGTCTCGGTCCCCCGCCGGTAACGCGCTTCCGGTCCCGTGATCCAGTCCACGCCGCGGCGCAGGAGAACATCACCCTTGCCCCATATCTCCTCGGTGTCGAAGTCGTAGCGCATCCAGTCCGCAAGCACGGTCTCGCGCCGGGTGCGCAACTCGACGTGACCGCTTGCATCGACATGATCCCCGCCCGTGCCTTCGAGCTCCGCCGCGCGCAGGAAAATCGAGCGGTCCTGCGCCGAGCGAAACGGCGGTGGTGCGATCGAGGTCCCTGGACGCGAAGGCGCGACCGGTGCAACGAGCTCCGGGGCGAGCTTCAGTTCCGGCGTGGGCGGCGGCGCGGCCGGCACAGCGGCGCTCTCTTCGGCCGCGGCATCGGCGAGGAGCGCGCCGATCAATGCCGTGACGACGAGCGAGGACAACCAGCGATTCATGCGCGAGCCGATGTTAAAATGCGCCCATTCTATCGTGGGTCGCGGCGCGCCCCGCGCCAACGCCAACATCGGCGAGCGGCGCCTGGAGAAACATTCCACGCGCGCTGCCGTCTGCCCCACCTTCTCCTCACTCCTGCCGATGTCCGCCGCGAGCTCGCCTTCAGCCCTTGCCGGTTCCGCCGCGTCGCAAGCAGCAGACCCGCGGCTCGACGTGCTTTCCGGCTGGACGGCGGCGACGCTCGGCACCCATGCGTTCACCCTCGCGCCGGCGTCGGCCGACGCGAGCTTTCGTCGCTACTTTCGCATTACGCTGGCCGAGCCCTGGCGCGGCCACCCTACGGTCGTGGTCATGGATGCGCCGCCTCCGATGGAGGATTGCCGGCCCTTCGTGCATGTCGCGCAATTGTTGCGCGCGGCCGAAGTCAATGCGCCCGAGATCCTGGCTGCCGACCTCGAACGCGGCCTGTTGCTGCTCACCGATCTCGGCGATCGCACCTATCTGGCCGCGCTCGATCCGCTATCGGCCAGGCGACTTTATCTCGACGCGATCGATGCCCTGGTGCGCTGGCAGGCGGCAACGCGCGTGAACGAGCTTCCGCCGTACGACAGCACGCTCCTTCGGCGCGAGGTGATGCTCTTTCCCGAATGGTATGTGCAGCGTCACCTCGGCAGGACATTGGACCAGCAGCAGACGCTCACGCTGGAAGAGGCTTTTCGCGTCGTGCTCGAAAACAACGTGACGCAGCCGCAGGTGTTCGTCCACCGCGACTATCATTCGCGCAACCTCATGGTATGCGCCCGCAACCCCGGCGTGCTCGATTTCCAGGATGCGGTGCGGGGCCCCATCACCTATGACCTGGTCTCGCTGCTGCGCGATGCGTACATCGCATGGCCCGAAGAGCAGCAGATCGACCTTGCAGTACGCTATTGGGAGCGCGCCCGCACGGCGCACCTCCCCGTCAATGATGATTTCGGCACCTTCTGGCGCGACTTCGAATGGATGGGCGTGCAGCGCCAATTGAAGGTCCTCGGCATCTTTGCGCGCCTTTATTACCGCGACGGCAAGGCCGGCTATCTCGCCGACATGCCGCGGGTCATGGCCTACCTGCGAGGCGCCTGCGCCCGCTACGGCGCGCTGCATCCGCTGCTGCGGCTTCTCGATACGCTCCAAGCGGCCGAGCCGCAACCGGGCCGGGCCCCTTGACGGCCATGGCATCGAGCGCCGCCAGCCCGGCATTGGGCGCCATGATCCTCGCCGCCGGGCGCGGTGAGCGCATGCGTCCGCTGTCCGATGTTACGCCCAAACCACTCCTCGAGGTCGCCGGAAAAGCGCTGATCGTGCGCCAGATCGAAGCGTTGCGCAGAGCCGGCATCATCGACATCGTCATCAACGCATCGCATCTCGCGCCCATGATGGTCGAAGCCCTCGGCGACGGCAGCGCGCTTGGCGTTCGCATTCAATGGTCGATCGAACCCACCGCATTGGAAACTGCCGGCGGCATCGCCACTGCCTATCCGCTGCTGCAGCCGGGCATCGTGCTGACGTTGAGCGGCGACATCTGCACCGGGTACGACTATGCCGGGCTGATAGCCCGCGCAGCCAGGATGGCGTCGGACCCGCAGGCGCCGCGCGTGCACCTGGTCATGGTGCCCAACCCGCCGTATCACCTAGACGGCGATTTCGTGCTCACGGGCGAGCGCGTGCGTCTCGACGGCAGCGCCAAGCTGACGTTTGGCAACATCGCACTCTACGACACCGCCCTTTTCAGTGAACTCCCGCGCGGCGTCAAACTCAGACTCCTGCCGCTGTTCGAAACCTGGATCGCGAGCGGCATCGTCACCGGCGAGCTCTATGCAGGGCCATGGGCCAACGTCGGAACGCCCGCTGAGCTCGATGCGCTTTCGGCCATGCTGCTGCGCCCTGCCGGGGCGTCCGCGCCGCCGGCCTCCACTTCGAAGACCGAACCCATGGATACCACCGTCACCGCCAATCCGCTCCTCGATTTTTCGGGCCTGCCTCGCTTCGATCGTATCGAGCCGTCGAACGTCGCACCCGCCGTCGCTGTCCTGCTCGACGCCGCGCGCGCCGCCGAGCAAGCGGTGGCCGCCGACAGCGTTTCCCCTACCTGGGACAACGTGGTGGAGGCGCTTGCCAACCCACTCGACCATCTCGAGCGGGCCTGGGGTGCGGTGGGTCACCTCAACGCCGTCGTGAGCACCCCGGAAATGCGCGAGGCGTACAACGGCAACCTGCCCCGCGTGACCGCGTTCTACACCGATCTCGGCCAGGATCTGCGTCTGTTCGATCGCTATTGCGCGCTGCGGGACTCGCCGGGCTTCGCCGCGCTCGATGCCGCCCGCAAGAAACTGGTCGCGAACGAGTTGCGCGATTTCAGGCTGGGTGGCGCCGAGCTCCCCGAGGACAAGAAGGCGCGCT
>JBDUCE010000148.1:0-6139 GCA_040003635.1 Betaproteobacteria bacterium | reverse complement strand
GGGCGAAGGCACTTGGCTAATGCGCGGGCGCGCCGCAAGCACCATTCGCCGGGTTCCCGGCCCTGACGGTGGCGACGTTCAGACCTTGCCAACCTCCACCAAACAATCGTAAAACGTCGCGGCGCGGCCGAGGTCGGTCAACGCCTGTCCGGTCACGGCGTTGGCATTGGCGCCGTCGGGGGCGAGCTTTTTCCACCAGATCGACGGACAGACGACGACGCCCCGGCGCGCGCGGGTGCCGATGCGGGCGGTCGCGGTAAAGCTGCCACGGTCGTTGTAGATACGCACGAGCTCGCCCTCGGTGATCGAGCGTGCGGTGGCATCGAGCGGATGAATGTCGAGCCACGGCTTCTTTTCTTCTGCGGCAAAGGACGGAAGGTTCGCAAACGAAGAGTTCAGGAAGTTTCGTGCCGGCGGCGAGATGAACGCCAGCGGATAGCGCGCCGCGAGGCCAGGATTGCTTTGCACCGATTCGCGTGGCGCGACGAAACACGGCAACGGGTCGTGCCCTTCAGCCGCGAGGCGCGCGGAGTAGAGCTCGCATTTGCCCGATGCGGTGGGAAAGCCGCCATCGGCAAAGGGAGCGTAGTCGCTCGCGACCGCCAGCCGCTGCCAGCCGCGCGCTTTCAATGCATCCCAGTCGAGTCCGGACGCCCGCGAGTCATTCTTTTTGAATGCCTCGCGCGCCATCGTCTCGTCGGAGTCGGACAGGCAGGGATCGGTGAAACCCATGCGTGCGGCGAGCAGGCGGAACACCTCGGTGTTGGGCTTGGCTTCGCCGACGGGAGCGATCGCCGGCATGTTGGCCTGCACATGGAGATGACCGTACGAATGGTGGATGTCGGTCTGCTCGAGCTGCGTGGTCGCCGGCAACAGGATGTCGGCGTAATCGGCAGTGTCGGTCTGGAAAATCTCGTGCACCACGCAAAACAGATCGTCACGCGCAAAGCCCGCGGCAACTTTGCTCGATTCGGGCGCGACGGCCACCGGATTCGAGTTGTAGACATAGATGGCGCGCACCGGCGGATCGCGTGCGTCGAGCAAGGCGTCGCCGATCGCGCTCATGTTGATGGTGCGTGGCGCGCCGCGGATCAGGTCGGGGCGCTCGAGCGCCGCGGTATCGATGGGATAAGTGCCCGACGAAGAGAGGAGGGCACCGCCGGCGGGATGGCGCCAGGCACCGATCAATGCCGGCAGACAGGCAATGGCGCGCACCGCGTTGCCACCACCGGCATGGCGTTGCAAGCCGTAGTTGACCCGGATCGCCGCCGGCGCCGTGGTGCCGTAGGCCCGCGCGAGCTCGGTCACCTGTCGTGGCTCGAGACCGCAGATCGTGGCCGTGCGCTCCGCAGAAAATTCGGCGGCACGCACCTTGAGCTCCGCAAAGCCAACTGTATGGCGCGCAATGTAATCGTGATCGATGAGATCTTCGGCGATCAGAACTTGCATCATGCCGAGCGCCAGTGCTGCATCGGTGCCCGGCAGCAGCGCGACGTGCTCGTGACATTTTTCGGCGGTCACGCTGCGATACGGATCGATTGCGATCAGTCGCGCGCCGCGGCGTTTCGCTTCCTGCGCCCGCATCCAGAAGTGGAGGTTGGAAGTGACCGGATTGCTGCCCCAGATCAGGATCAGCCGGCTGTCTTCGAACCGTTCGACATCCATGCCCACGGAGGCGCCGATGGTCGCGGCCCAACCCGCCTTGCCCGCGCTGGCGCAGATCGTCCGGTCGAGCTTTGATGCCCCCAGCCGATGGAAGAAGCGACGGTCCATCGAGCTCGACTGCAGCAATCCCATCGTGCCGGCATAGCTGTACGGAAGAATCGCCTGCGGCCCATCGGTCGATGCGGCAATCGAAGCAAAGCGCTCGGCGATCTCGCGCAAGGCATCGTCCCACGTGATGCGCTCGAAGCGGCCCGCGCCCTTGCGCCCGATCCGGCGCATCGGATGGAGTACGCGCTGATCGGAATACGTGCGCTCCAGGTACCGGGCGACTTTCGTGCAGAGCACCCCCTTGGTTGGAGGGTGGTCCGGATCGCCGCGGATTGCCGTGGCGCGCCCGCCTTCGACCGTGACGAGCATGGCGCAGGCATCGGGACAATCATGCGGACAGGCGGCATGCACGACGTTGCGCGTGGCCGCGGGTAGCGCGTCGGACAAGCGTTGCGGATCGAGAGGCATGAGCGTGAGATCGGAAAAGCGAGAGTAAAGCGCAATTCAGAGGCGACAAAGCGAAGCTCGATTGTACCGCCTCACCTCATCTCACCGGCGGGTCCGCTATGCTGAGCGGATGAACACCGCTGCCGAACGTCCCATGCCCGAGGTGGCGCTGCCCGATGGCACCCGTGCGCCCGCACTTGGCCTCGGGACGTGGCACATGGGCGAAGCCACCCAACGCGCCGCACACGAGGTGGCCGCGCTGCGGCTGGGGCTCGATCTGGGCATGCGCCTCATCGACACCGCCGAGATGTATGGCGAGGGTGGGGCCGAAGAGGTGGTCGCACGTGCCATCGCCGGACAACGCGACGATGTGTTCCTGGTGAGCAAGGTCTATCCGCACAACGCGGGGCGCCGCCAGGCGATCGCGGCCTGCGAGCGCAGTCTCGCGCGCCTTGGCACCGATCACCTCGATCTCTATCTCCTGCACTGGCGCGGCAATGTGCCGCTGGGGGAAACCATTGGAGCCTTCGAGCGCTTGCGCCGGGACGGCAAGATCCGGCGCTGGGGCGTTTCGAATTTCGACACCGGCGACATGGAGGAACTCTCCTCGATCGAAGGCGGCGCGCATTGCGCCGCGAACCAGGTGCTCTACCACCTGGGAGAGCGCGGGATAGAGTGGTCGCTGTTGCCCTGGCTGCGCGCACGCGGCATCCCGGTGATGGCGTATTCGCCGCTGGGCGAGGGCACACTGCTGCGCAACCGCAAGCTCGGGATGCTCGCGCAAGAATTGGGCGCGACCTCCGCGGCAATCGCGCTGGCATGGCTTATTCGCCAGGGCAACATCATGGCCATTCCCCAATCATCCGATGGCGCGCACCTGCATGCGAACCGCGCGGCTGTCGACATTGAACTGAACAACGCGACCCTCACAGCACTCGATTCGATCTTTCCGCCGCCGCGCGCTCCGACGCGACTTGCCATGATTTGACGGCGCTTGTCGCGGTGCGCCGCGCAGTCGATGCCGGCGCAAGCGTTCTCCCGGAATCGCGCGCGATATCGATTCCCTCTCCGAAACAATGCATTGCATCCGGACGCGTCGGCGTGTTGGTCGCGATTGGCACGCTTGCTGCTTTTGTGCTGCCAGGGTCGGCGCGTAGCCGCCTGACGATCGAGGAGAGGCCTGGTGAACTATACGCATTACGATTATCTGGATCTGGCGCCGGGCGCCAGTCCCGCCCGCGTCGAAGCCGCATACGCCCACCTGCTGGAGCGCTTCGGTTACGGCATGAGCGACGCCGGCCAGGATCTCGGCGGCCTGGTACGCATGATTCACGCCGCCTACGCAACCCTTTCGGATCCGGCCGCGCGCAACGCTTACGACGCGCGCCTCGTCCAGGAAGCCGCGATGGCCGACGCGGAGCTCAAGGCCGCCCTGGACCGGGAAGCGTCGCGCGTGACGCGTCGCGTGCAGGATGTCCCGGGCTCTCTTTCAACCGTGTTCAGCGCCCTTGCGGCCTGAACGGCCCCGCGTAGTAGCGGTCGCCGGATAGTCAACTGCAAACAGCGATGCGGTCGGCGACCGTTTTTTTATCCCGGCGCAAGGCAGCGTATCGGCGCCGCCTTGCCCCCAGTGGCACGGCTCCACCGGGCATTACGGCGGGCGTGCGCCGCCGCCCTCTACGCAAAGCGCATGCGATCCGGCGTCCACCGCCGCCGCATCGCCTGGTCACGGTAAAACGGCGGACGCCATTGCGCCCACGCCCGGTAGCTGTCGCCGCGCGCGTCTCGGGTGCGCCGCTTACTCATTGATGCTGGACGATGGGATCGGATGTGCGTCCAACTCACCCTCGTAGCCGCTGACCGGGAAACAGAAAATGTTGCTGTCTACTTGCAGTGTTCGATTCGCGGTCGTGCCGGCCGTGACCATCGCAGGAGCCAAAATTGAGTAGTTGCGTGAATTGCCAGTTTTATGACCGCAAAGGTGCGCGCGCCGCCGATGCGCGCGGACTGCGCTGGGGCTTGTGCCGGCGCGACGCGCCGCGGCTGAGCCCGGTGCTCGTGAAATCACATACGGTGGAAGGGATGTGGCCCACGATTCGCGACGACGACTGGTGCGGACAATGGCAGGCCTCGAAGCGACCCCTCGCGGATGCGGTGCCTGCTGCCCTCAACGTCCTCCCGGCGAGGCCCGTGACTGCGCCCCGCGCGGTCATGCAGCCGCCGTCCATTGCCGCGCGCGCACTTCCGATGAACGGGGGAGCGGCGGCGATCGCTGCGGGCTACAAGACGACGTCCGCCAAATCCGGCGAATAGACAGCGCCGCGCCGCTCGCGGCCAGCGCCTGTTCACCCACGCGGAGGGCGTGAGCAGCCGCTAAAGGTTTTGCCCCGTGAGCAGCCGCTAAAGGCCCTCCACCGCGACCAGCCGCATGTCGGCAGCGCCTTTGCGCACGTTGCGCGCAGCGCCGTATTCAGGTGAATGGTAGAAGGCGCGCGCTGCTGCCAGATCGGGAAACTCGAGCAACACCACGCGGTTCGGCGGCGGCCCACCCTCCAGCAGCTCGGTCTTGCCCCCACGCACGAGGTATCGCCCTCCGTACTGCGCGATTGCCGCCGGTGCGAGCGCTTTGTAACGCTCGTACGCTGCGGGGTCGGTCACTTCGCAGTCGACAATGATGTATGCAGCCATTGGCCATCTCCTGCCGTTGTTGATGAACGCGGTTTGCGGGCGGGGCCTGTTTCCCTCGCGCCCTCGGGCGCTACAATAGCGCAAGCATCCTGTCCGCGCGTCTGCGGGGCATGGCTCACGCGGTCGAGCCGCCGCGATCCCACCTCTCGACCCGGCCGTTTCCGCAGTGACTCGACTCGGGAAGATTCTTTCCCGGGTTCTCGTCGATTCGATTGCCCCTTCGATTGTCCCTCCGCAATAGCATCCGTCACCGATGAGTGCATCTTTTGTTTCGCTGCCTGCGGCATTGCGCAATGCGTTGATTGCCGGCACGCCGGTGATTACGCCGAACAAGCGCCTGGCGCGGCGCCTGGTTGCGCTCTACGACGCGGCGCAACGCGCAGAGGCACGTACCGTGTGGGCGGGCGCAGTGGCGATGCCGTGGGACGCATGGCTGCGTGGATTGTGGCAGGACCTGACTGCCGAGAGCGCGAGGACGCTGCCGCGACTGTTGCCGCCCGTAGCCGAAGCCTACCTGTGGCAGCGAGTGGTGAACGCCGATGGCATGGCGCTCATGGATCACGTTGGGGCGGCGGCGCTGGCCGCCGACGCGTGGTCGCTCTGGCATGCGTGGGGAACGGGGTCCGAAACCTTCAGGGCGTGGCGCGACGGCCATTTGACGGAGGATACCGCCGCCTTCGCCCGGTGGGCCGAAGCGTTTTCCGGTGAGCTTGCGCACCGGGGCTGCATCGATGGCGCAATGCTCGCCGATTCCCTGCGGGCCGCAGCGGCCGATGAAACGCGTTGGATCGCAGGGGACGTTTGCCTCGCCGGATTCAACGAGACGACGCCGCAGCAGCAGCGCCTGCTCGCGGCACTGGGGCGCGCCGGACTACGCATTACCCATTGTCTCAGCGTTGGCGAGTCCGCCGCTACGCCCACCCGCGCGCACCCCGCCACCCCACGGGAGGAGATTGCCGCTGCCCTGACATGGGCTGCCGATGTGTTGCACTCGCGGCCTGACGCGCACGTCGGCATCGTGATCGAGGACCTCGTGGCGTGCCGCGAGGAAGTCGTCGCACTGGCTAAGGCGATCCTCGATCCAGGCGCGCTGCTACCGGGGGCCGCGGCGACTGCGCGACCCTTCGATCTGTCTCTGGGCGAGCCGCTCTCGGCGCTGGCATTGCCGGCCGCGGCATTGGGGCTGATTAACCTCGGGAGCGCTGCGTTGCCCATGGGCGAGGCTGCGGCGTTGCTACGTTCGCCTTATCTCCCGGCAGGCGCCGCCGGTGTGGGGTGGGTCAACGGGGGT
>JBDUCE010000147.1:0-6163 GCA_040003635.1 Betaproteobacteria bacterium | reverse complement strand
GTATCAAATATCCGGGTTAGCCCTTTAGGGGAACCCGAAACCAAGACACTAGGGAAGTCATGGGAGAGGTCTCGAGGTTGTATCGCGTCACCGCAGCGTCGCTGCTTGCGCTCGCCATGCTGAATTCCGGGAGCCCCGCACGTGCAGATGGCGGAAGCAGCAGGTTGTCCGACAAGCCGGTTCCCTATCACGGTGACGCCGAGCTGCCAGCGCTCACACCGCCCATTCTCGAGTTGGGAGACGTCTTTCTACGTCCCGGCAACATCAAGCCGGGATTCACGCTGCCGACCGGAGCGGTATGGCAACCCAGGTTTTGGGTGTATGGAACGGTCCGTTCGTATGTCGGCACCTTCGACAACGGCGGCTCGCCGTCACGACCGGTGCGGCAGCAGGCCGAGTGGTTCAATCGCGTCGACATTTTCGGCAACTTGCAGCTGACCGGCAGCGAGCGTCTGTTGATCGGCTTCCAGCCTTTGAACCGCGACACGAATTTCACCGGCTATCGCTTCGAGCCCGACCGCGTTGACAAGAGCTTCCAGAACCAACTCAACGCCAAGGTTCGCACGTTGTTCTTCGAGGGCGACTTTGGCCAGATATTTCCGCGACTCGATCGCGACGATACCAAAGCCTACGACATCGGATTCTCGGTCGGGCGGCAGGAACTGAGCTTCCAGGGCGGCATGCTGCTGAACGACAATCTGGACGCAATCGGGATCACCAAGAACAACATTCGTTTCGCCGGATTGGGCTGGCTCAACAATCTCCGCGTAACCGGGCTGGCCGCATGGGGCAACGTCAATCGCAACAGCAGCACGTCTCCCACGGGAAACAACAACAGCAAGGACCGCAATGCGCATCTGTATGGGCTATTCACGGCGATGGACACGGTGTTCGGCAATCACTTCGCGAGCACGGTGGACGCGGATCTGGTGTTCGTCGATGGCAACAACAATACCTCCGGCAACTTGTGGGTTGCCGGCATCGGCGCAACGCAGCGGATCTGGCTGTTGAACAGCACGGTGCGCTTGCTCGGCTCCTACGCGCCCGGCCTGCGCACGCCGCAATCGAACGACGGCACGCTGTTGTTCAGCGAGCTGTCGTGGACCCCATTCCGCACGCACAACCTGCTGTACGGCAATCTTTTCTGGGGCAATGGCCATTTCACGTCGGCCGCTCGGGATCCGCTGGCCGGTGGCCCGTTGGGCCGCGTCGGGCTGATGTTCGCGGCGCGTGGCATCGGCGGCTACCCGGCCCCGCTGGGCAATCGCGCCGACAACGCAATCGGCGCCGCCGTCGGCTACCAGATGTTTTTCGATGACAACCGTCGCCAGGTCGTGGTCGAGCTGGGCGGCCGGCATGAATTGGCGTCCGGCCCCGGCCTCTTCAATGCGGCGGCGCTCGGCGTGCGTGTGCAGCAGGCGCTGGGCCGGCGGTATATTCTGGAAGTCGAGGGCTTCGGCGCGACCCGGCGCTCGGCGGACAACGGCTACGGATTGCGCGTCGAGCTGCAGGTCAAACTCTAGTACGGCAGCCCGTTGCGAAATCGATGTGCCGCGATGATGGCGGGTGGGCGGACAACCAATGAACTTCGACTGGGTATCGACGGCGCTGGAGCTCGCGGGCGTCCTGATCGTCCTGGCGGTCCTCGCGCAGGTCGCCGCCGGGGTGACACGCAGCGTGCAGGACATCGCAACCGCACGTCGATCGAACCGGCTGCGGCTCGAGCTGTTGCAGGAGTCCGTCGCCACTGCGTCGCTGCGGCGCCAGATGACGCACTGGCAGGAATCGGGGTCCTGGTCCGGCATGCGCAAGTTCCGCGTCAGTGCCAAAAAGGCCGAAGCCGACGATGTCTGCTCGTTCTACCTCGTTCCGCATGACGGGAAACCTCTGCCGGGCTTCGTCCCCGGCCAGTATCTGACGTTGAGCCTCAAGCTGCCGGATCAGGAAAAGCCGTTGGTGCGTTGCTACTCCCTCTCGGACAGTCCGTTTCAGCGCGACCATTATCGCGTGACGGTCAAGTGCCTCGGCGCGCCGCGCGGCAAACTCGATGTGCCGCCGGGCGTGGCCTCCAATTTTTTGCACCGCAATCTGAATGAAGGCAACATCGTCGACGTCAAGGCGCCGTCGGGCAGCTTTTGCCTCGAACCTGAAGGTCATGCGCCGGTCGTGCTGATCGCCGGTGGGGTGGGCGTGACCCCGTTGTTTTGCATGCTGAAGGCGGTCTGCCAGTCCGGGTCCAAGCGCGAGATATGGCTATTTTTCGGCTTGCGGCACGGTGGCGAGTATATCTTCCGCGAGGAGTTGGAGCAGTTTGCCGCATCCCATGAGAACGTCAACGTGCGCGTTTGCTTCGATGCCCCGCATCCGAGCGATCACCTGGGCCAGACTTATCATGTTCACGGACGCGTGACCGTGGACCTGCTCAAGCAGACATTGCCATCGAACAATTACCAGTTCTATGTCTGCGGTCCACCCCTGATGATGGCGTCGATTATCGCGGACCTCGCTGCCTGGGGTGTGCCCGACGAGTACATCCACACGGAGGCCTTTGGGCCGGCGTCGGTCAAGACAATCGAGAAGCCCAGGGCCAGCGTGTCGCCCCAGCCGCTTGTCACCTTCGCACGCAGCGGAAAGACCTTGGTCTGGAACGATGCCGACAATCTCCTGGAGTTTGCCGAGGCCAGCGGCATCAAGCCGGATTTCGGCTGTCGCGCCGGTGGTTGCGGGACCTGCGCAACTGCGGTGAAATCGGGAGAGGTCGTCTACGTCCGCAACCCCGATACCAAACCCGACCCGGGATCGTGCCTGATCTGCGTTGCGAGGCCCAGGACGGACCTCGTTCTTGAAGCCTGACGCCAGCGTCCCGTTGGTTGAATATGAGCAGGAGAGCCAGATGAACTACACCGAATCCTTTCATTGCGCCGGTGTGCGGGCAGTGGTGGCCTTGGCGATGGGAGTATGGGCTGTCAGTGTCGCGGGCCAGCAGTTCCGCCTCGACCCGACCCAGGTCAAGGGGCCGGAAGCCTGCGGCGAATGCCATGAAAAGAACTTGTTCGCATGGCGCGAGACGCACCACTCAAAGACCTTCAAGGATCTGCCGCGCAGCGACAAGGCGCGCGAAATTGCCGACAAGCTCGGCATAAAACGCGTCAAGAACGACAGCGAATGCGTGTCGTGCCACTTCACGTCCGGCGTGGCGAAGGGCGAGACGGAACCTCAGGCGATCGCCGGAATCAGCTGCGAGTCATGCCACGCGGCAGGCCTCGGTTACATCGACGTGCACAGCGATTACGGCGGCAAGGACGTCAAGGCCAAGGATGAGACGCCGGCGCACCGCAAGGCGCGCTGGGAGAAAGCCGAGGCGCGCGGGATTATTCGTCCCGGCAACCTGTACGCATTGGCGCAGAACTGTTACCAGTGCCATACGGTTCCGAACGAGAAGCTTGTCAATGTCGGTGGCCACGCCGCCGGCAGCGATTTCGAGCTGGTGGCGTGGAGCCAGGGCGAAGTTCGTCACAACCTCTGGTACACCGACGGCAAGCAGAACAAGGAAGCGACGCCCGAACGCCGCCGCCTCATGTACGTCGTCGGCCAGGCACTGGATCTCGAATATGCGCTGCGCGGCGTCGACAAGGCGACGGCCAAGGACAACTACGCAGTGGCCATGGCACAGCGGGCGAAAAAGGCAGCGTTGGGGATCAAGAAGATTGCCGATGCAGGTGTCAAGCTACCGGAAGTCGCCGAAATCCTCAAGGTGGCTGGCGCGGCCGAAGTGAAGCTCAGCAACGAGAAGCCGCTGCTGGCGGCCGCCGATGCGATCGCCGCGCAGTCGAAGCTCATCGCATCGAAGTACAACGGTAGTGAACTGGCCGCGTTGGACGGCCTGCTGCCCGCACCTGGAAGCTACAAAGGCAAGGTCTACGTGCCGTGAGTCCCGGCACTGAAAGGTGGCGATGATGGACGAAACCGCGATACCGCGCCCGCATCGTTGGCAGACGCCGTTCGGCGCGATGTCGGATGCCGACGTCGCGCGGGTTCTACACCTGCAGCCGTTCGCCAGCATGAATCCGGCGCGCTTCACCGCGCCAATGACGCTGGAAGGCATCATCCGCAACGACACGCGCCTGGTTCGTTTCGAAGATGCTGATATCGTCGTGCGCGCCGGAGACTATGGCAATTCGGCGTTCTTGATTCTGTCGGGCCGCTTGCGTGTCGTGCTGCCGCCGGGCTTGCCGTCGGAATTGCTGGGTCGTGCGCAGGAGCGTGATCGGAGTGCCTGGTCGATCCTAGCCCAGTTGTGGCGCAATCCGCGGTTGCCAGAGGTTCGCGACCCGTCCCGATATCTCGACTCTGGCCCGCTTGGACAGCGTAGTAGCGGCACTGGCCCCCGAGTGTTCCTGCAGGACATGCCGACACTGATGCAACGGTCGCAGACGAGCACGATGGAGACGGGCGATATCTTCGGTGAGATCGCGGCGCTTGGGCGCACTCAGCGCGTTGTCACGGTGCTGGCCGAGGGCGTGGTCGAGCTCCTGGAAATACGCTGGCAAGGCCTGCGCGACATACGCCTTCGCGACGACGCGTTTCGCCGTCATGTCGAGGCTCTGTATCGTGCACGCAGCCTGCAGGGACACCTGCGTGAGACACCGCTGTTTCGGCATCTTCGAGCCGACGTGCTCGACGCCATCGCGGATCAGACGCTGTTCGAGACCTATGGCAACTTCGATTGGCATGCGAGCTACAAGCGATTTGCGGAGGAGCCCCCTGAAGTTCGTCTTGCGCGCGAGCCCGTCGTGGTGGCCGAGGGGGACTATCCGGACGGGTTGCTGCTCATTCGATCTGGCTTTGGCCGTGTCACACAGCATTTCAATCATGGAGAGCGAACGCTGCGCTACTTGGGTCGCGGCGGCGTGTTCGGACTCGACGAGATCCTGCGTAACTGGGAGACCGGCGAAACGGTTCCCTTGCAGACCACGCTGCGCGCGGTCGGCTATACCGACATTCTGCGTGTGCCAACGGTTGTGATCGAACAGCACGTGCTCAACACCCTTTCGGCGGACGCGCTGCGGGAGCTGCGCAATACACTGACCAACACGGCCCCCACAGATTCCGACCAGACGCGGGCATACCGGACCTCGGACGCGGTGACGACAGGATTGGATCCGGAATTGCTCGAAATGCTGGTGGATTACCGCTACATCAATGGTACCGCGGCCATGGTAATCAATCTCGATCGCTGCGTGCGCTGCGATGCCTGTGTCGAAGCCTGCGCCAAGGGTCATGACAATAATCCGCGCTTCACTCGTCACGGTCACCGTTTCGGCCCGGTGATGGTGGCCAACGCCTGCATGCACTGTGTGGATCCGGTGTGCATGATCGGATGCCCCACGGGTGCGATCCACCGTTCCGACAGTGGTGGGCAGGTTTTGATCAATGACGATACGTGCATTGGTTGCGCCACGTGCGCGAACAGCTGCCCATACGACAACATCCGCATGGTCGAGGTCCGCACCAAGAGTGGGCAATACCTCTACGACCAGAGTACGCAACAGCCGATACGCAAAGCGACCAAGTGCGACCTCTGCGTCGACCAGCCAGGTGGACCCGCCTGCCAGCGGGCCTGTCCGCACGACGCGCTGGCTCGAATCGACCTGCGCGATCTGCCCAGGCTCGCCGAATGGGTAAATCGCTGATGCGCTTCGCCGTCCGCCGCCGCTGGAACCTCGGCTTGCTTACGGCCGCCGTTGCGTTGCTAGTGGTGAGCTATGGCGCCTATCGCCTGACCCTGCACCGCGCGGAGTTTTTTTCCGGTTGGATTCTGTTTGGCGGGGTGCTCCTGCTAGCGCTCCACAACCTACGCACGCGCGTCACCATGTATCCGATCGGCGCCGCGTCCGTGTGGCTGCAGTTCCATGTCTATGTCGGATTGCTCGTGATCGTCGCGTTCGTGATGCACGTCGGGCTGCACCTGCCGGACGGACTCCTGGAGCGCCTCTTGGCCGCGAGTTTCGTGGCGGTCGCGGCAACGGGCGTGCTGGGGCTATACTGGTCGCGCCGGCTGCCCGATCGGCTCACCCACCGCGGCGAGGAGGTGATTTTCGAACGCATCCCGGCCTTCATGGCCCAATTGCGGCGCCAGGCGGAGAACGCCGTCGTGTCGTAG
>JBDUCE010000146.1:0-6182 GCA_040003635.1 Betaproteobacteria bacterium | reverse complement strand
GGCAGGCATCGTGTCGCGCGAAATCTGGTAGGAGCGCACCGGCCAAGAAAAGCATCGCGCAAGGGCGCACTCAGCCATCGTCATCCCCGCGCACGCGGGGATCCATTTTTCGGCAATGAGATGGAGTTCCCGCGTTCGCGGGAATGACGGAGTCAGGGCCTGTTCACTCTAGCTCGACGGCGATTCTGCCAAGGCCTGCGCAAAATCGCCGATCAAGTCCGCGCAATCCTCGATGCCCACCGACACCCGGATCAGCGAATCGGCGATGCCCATTTCGGCACGTCGATCGGGCCCCATTTCCCAGAAGATGGTGTGCGCCACCGGGATGGCGAGCGTGCGGTTGTCGCCCAGGTTGGAAGACGAGACGACGATGCGCAATCGATTCAGGAAATCGAAAAGGTCGATGCCTTCCCTCAACTCGAACGAGAGCAGGCCGCCGAAGGCCCGGAACAATGACTGCGACAGCGCATGCTGGGGATGTTCGGCCAGGCCCGGGTAATGTACGGTGCGAACCCGGGGCTCGCCCGCCAGGAACTGCGCGAGCGCAAGCGCGTTGGCACAGGTTCGATCCATGCGCAACGCGAGGGTTTCGGAGCCGACCGCGATGTGATGCGCCTGTTCCGCCGAAAGCGTTCCGCCCCAATCGCGTAATCCCTTCTTGCGCAGTTGCGTGATGCCCCAGAGCTCCGGTTTTGCGGTCTTGTAGTTCGCCGCAATGTTTTCATAGCGCGTCCAATCGAAGAGACCGGTATCGGTGACGCTCCCGGCCAAGGCGTTGCCGTGTCCACCGATGTATTTCGTCAGCGCATTGATCACGAGCCCCGCGCTGACGGTTCGCGGACGAAAGAGCCACGGCGAGGTCATCGTGTTGTCCACGATGTAGAGAACGCCCCGCGCGCGGCAAAGCTCTCCAATGCGCTCGAGGTCGGCGACCTGCACGCGCGGATTGGCGATCGTTTCGACAAACACCATCCGGGTCGACGACTTGAGCGCGCGCTCGACGTTGCCAGCATCGGTGGCATCGACGAAAGAAACGTCGATGCCCTGGGCGGCCAGCGTGTTGAACATGCTCACAGTGTTGCCGAACAGATACCGGCTCGCCACGATGTGATCGCCGTGCTTCAGCAGCGCCAGCATGACCGCGCCGATGGCGGCCATGCCCGTGGCAAAGCACACCGTGGCGACCCCCCCCTCCATGCCTGTCACTTTCACTTCCAGCGCGGCGGCAGTCGGGTTGCCTTGCCGGCCGTAGGCGTACCCGGGCCGACGCCCCTGGAAGACCGCCGCCAGATCGCGGGCATCGCGATAACCGTAGGCCACCGACACATGCAGCGGCTTGTGCAATGCGCCGTGCTCGATGTCCGCGTCGGGGTCCGCGTGCAGGATGGCGGTGGTAAAGCCGCGTGGCGGCGCTTGATGGCTCATGGAGGACTCCAAAACAAAAACCCGCTCAGCTTCCGCCGAACGGGCCTCATTCCGCTCTCCCATGCCGTTCCGGGAGATCGGCGCAACCTCGCTTTAGCGGTATTTATCACGCGCCCGCAAGCTGAACTCAAATCGGCGCAGACTCGAAGCGTACGGCGGGGCGGCGGCCTTGTCAATCAGCGACCCATGGCCGTCACACGCCATCACGATGAGAAGAGGTCGTGCGACGCCGGTGCTAGAATTGCGCCGCAATTTCAGCATCGCATTGATGCCACGGCGCGTCGATGATGCGATGTCGTATCTACCGAGGATTTCCTGAGCCTTTACGCCATCGGCGACATCCAGGGATGTCACGCCGAGTTTTGCGAGCTGCTTGCCATGACGGGCTTTACGCCGGCGCACGACCGGCTTTTGCTCGTGGGCGATCTCGTCAATCGCGGGCCGGGGTCGCTTGCCGTGCTGCGAGAAGTGAAGGCCCTGGGCGATGCCGCGGTGACCGTGCTCGGCAATCACGATCTTCATTTGCTGACGGTGGCGCGCGGGCACCGGCGCATGCATGACGACGACACGCTGCAGGCGATTCTCGATGCGCCCGACCGGGCGGATCTTCTCGACTGGTTGCAACAGCGGCCCCTGGTGGTGCTCGAAGGCGAGCGCCTGCTGGTCCATGCCGGCTTGCTGCCGCAATGGACACCCGCCACCGCGCTGATGCTCTCCGGGGAAGTGCAATCGATGCTCGCCGGCCCGCGCGCCGACGAATTCCTCGCATGCCTCTACGGCGATGAGCCGCGCACCTGGAGCGACGATCTCGAAGGCTTCGATCGCCTGCGCGTCGCGGTCAACGCCTGCACCCGGCTACGCTTCTGCAACGAGGAAGGCACGATGCAGTTGCGGGAAAAGCGCGGACCCGAGGCGACCCCCGAGGGATTCAAGCCGTGGTTCGCGCACCCGCATCGCGCGTCCGCGCACAAGCACATCCTGTGCGGACATTGGTCGACGCTCGGCCTCCTGCTGGCACCGAACGTGTCGATGCTCGATTCGGGCTGCCTCTGGGGTGGCGCGCTGACGGCACTCAGGCTTCCCGATCACCGGGTGTTCCAGGTTCCCGGCCGCAGTGCGGTAATTCCAGTGCCGCGCGAATAGCCGTCTCGCTGGCACGCGCAAGCGCGCGGCGATGCTGCTTTGCCGCGGGGATGGCCGCCGCAAACGTGAGCTCGACCACCATCGCGCGCGCGGCGGTGATGCGCCACACCGAACCCAGAAAGCTCACGTCCTCGAGATAGGCTGGCACGCTCGTTGGCAAACCGCTCGCCAGATAGCGAATGGCCACCGGCTGCACCTGTCCGCCGACATCGATGACGGGCTGCAATAGCGAGCCGTGGAATGGCTGCACATCGATGCCTTCGCTCGTGGTGCCTTCCGGGAAGATGGCGACCACGTCCCCGCTCGCAAGCGCCGCGCCCACGCGACGATTGATCTCGTGCGTATGCCGGCGCCGGCTGCGTTCGATGAATAGCGTGCCAACCCCGGCCATCAGCCAACCGACGACGGGCCAGCGCCTCAGCTCTGCCTTGGCGATGAAACGCGCGGGCTGCACCGCATTCAGCACGAAGATGTCGAGCCAGGAGACGTGGTTCGCGACCAGGACCATGCCGCGCGGCCGACCCCCGGGCGGTCGGCCTTGAACCCGGGTCTCGATACCGAAAATTCGCAACAGGCGCCCGGACCAATGACGAACGATCGCTTGTTGGCGTGCTTTCCCGATCCAGGGGAAAACGACGACGATGGTGGCGAGGCCTTCCACCACGTGCCCCGTCGCACGCACGAAGCGGGATATCCGCAACAACAGGGAAGTGCTGGTGTCCTCCCGCAGCCACGCCCGCGTGATGGGAGCCGGCGCTTCCACAACGCGCTCCGCAACGCGACGCACCGGAGCCTTGGCGTAGCTCGGTTCAGGCAGCAGTGACGATCAGCGGCTGACGCGCGTGGTTCTGCCGTCGGAAAGCACGCGCACGCGATCGCCCGGGCGCAGCAACTCGCCGCCGTCCTGCACCACCGCGATGATACGACCGGAATCGAGCTTGACCGTCACCTCCATGCCCTGCGTGCGCGTGGCGTCGCGTTCGATCGCCGTACCGAGCACGCCGCCGACAATCGCACCGGCTACCGCGCCCGCCGCGTTGGCGCGCGAGCCGCCGCCGATCGCGCTGCCGGCGATCCCGCCCAGCGCCGCGCCCCCGAGGGTGCCCACGCCGCTTTCACCGCCTTCGACCTGGACCCAGCGGATGCCGTCCACCACACCCATCTCGACGGATTGGGCCCGCAGCGTCTCGCCGCGGCGATAAACGTCACCCGATCGCGTCGGCGCACAACCCGCGAGCAGGGCCAAAAGAACGGCCAGGAATGACGGCAGGAACGCCTTCTGAATGGTCATCAATCAAGCCTCACCAGAGTTTGTCGCCGAAGCTTTTCAAGTATAGCGCTGCGACCCGTTCGCGCGACACCGCATGATTCTGCCCGCCGCGGGCACTGATCTTCAATGCGCCGAGCGTTGCCGCCAAGCGGCCGGTGCGCAGCCAGTCCCATTGGTTCGCAATGCCGTAGAGCAGTCCGGCCCGGTACGCGTCACCGCACCCCGTAGGATCGACCAGCGTGGCCGCGTCGGCCACCGGCACCTTGATGCAGTGCCCGTCCGCGTGAATCTCGGAGCCTGCGCCGCCGTGGGTCACGACCAGTGCCTGGACGCGCCGCGCAATGGCCTGGAGGTCGAGGCCCGTGCGCTCGCAAAGGAGACTCGCCTCGTAGTCGTTTACCGCCAGATAGCTCGCGGCATCGATCATCCCGATCAGCTCCTCGCCGCTGAACAACGGCATGCCCTGGCCCGGATCGAAGATGAACGGAATACCGGCATTCGCGAATTGCTCGACATGCGAGCGCATGCCCTCGCGTCCATCCGGCGCGACGATCCCGAGTGCGATATCGGAAATTGCCGCTACCGCATTTTCGTGCGAATGGTTCATGGCGCCGGGATGAAACGCCGTGATCTGGTTGTTGTCGAGATCGGTGATGATGAACGCCTGCGCCGTGTAGGTGCCGGGAACGCTGCGCAATCCATCCGGCGCGATCCCCAGCGCGGCGATGCGCTCGCGATACGGCCCGCCATCGTCGCCGATCGTCGCCATGACCACCGGCGATCCGCCCAATCCCTGCAGGTTGTACGCAATGTTCCCGGCGCAGCCGCCAAATTCACGGCGCATTTCGCCGATCTGGAACGACACCGACAGCATGTGCACCTGGTCGGGGAGGATGTGGCGCGCAAAGCGGTCGGGAAACACCATGATGGTGTCGTACGCAATCGAACCGCAAATCAGGATGCGTTTTTGACTCATTGGCGATCAGCCCGGGAACGAAGGAAAGGCGAGAAAGGGTGCGAGCTTACCGCAGGTGCGGAAAATCGCGATCGAGCCCGAGGCCCTGACCCCTTGCGACGGCGCTCAGATCGCCGTTTCGCGGCCGATCTCGCGCACCACCGATTGCTGCCGGCGAGAAACCGGAAGCGTCTCGGTCACGCCCTTCAGCAGCACTTCCCAGTGCGCATCGCCGTCGTCGCTGGCGCGACGCTCGAAGCCCCGGATGCACTCGCGCGCGACCAGGCAGTTGCGGTGCACCCGCACGAACCGGGCGCCGAACTCCTCTTCCAGGCGGGTCAGCGATTCCTCGAGCAGGTGCTCGCGATGCGCGGTGCGGATGGTGATGTACTTGAGCTCGGCTTTGAGATAAACAATGTCCTCGACGGGAATGAGGATTACCCGCGAGCGCTCGGTCACGGACAGGAAGCGGCGCGAAAAAAGCGGGAGCTGATCGAGCTTGGCGGAAGTGAGCGGGGTCAAGCGCGGGATCTTTTCCAGTGCTGCCAGCAGGCGCTGCACCCGGACCGGCTTGACGAGATAATCGACCGCATTGACTTCGAACGCTTGCAGGGCATGCTCGTGATAGGCCGTGGTGAAGACCAGGACCGGAGGTTGCGCGAGCTTCAGGAGATGGCGCGCGAGCTCCAGCCCGTCCATGTCCGGCATTCGAATATCCGAGAGCACCAGATCCGCAGAGACGGTGTGCAGGAGATCCATCGCCTCCCGCCCGTTCGCCGCCTCGCCGACCACGACCAGGGCCAGGGTCGCGGCGCAATCATCCAGAAGCTCGCGCAAACGGCGGCGTGCCGGCGTTTCATCGTCGACGATCAGGATGCGCAATGCGCGGTCAGCCATGCGAAATCTCCGGCCGGCGCAGCGCACCATGGGGATGCGCCATCGCGGGACGCCCGCGCGTGCGCTCGATGGGACTCCTGCCGGATGACGACGCGGCGCCCGGCGGGCCTGCCGACCGATCCTGGACGGGTGCGCTGCCGGCGCTCTTCGCCACGCGATAAGGCATTCGGATGTGCACTTCGTATTCGTCCGCCTTCACCCTTGACGTCAGTGCGGCCTCGGCATCGAAATGGAGCGCAAGACGCTCCCGGACGTTGCCCAGTGCCATCTTGTTGCCACCGTGATGGCGGCCTCCGGCGACGCGATAGGGGTTGCGGACGATGGCGTGCACCTCGCCGCCCTTGCAGAAGATATTGATGGAAATCACCCCGGGCGCGCTCAACGGCTCGATGCCGTGATACACCGCGTTTTCGATCAGCGGCTGCAACACCAGCGGGGGAACCAGCGCATCGCCGGGCATGCTGTTCAAATGCCATTCGATCTGCAGCCGAT
>JBDUCE010000145.1:0-6200 GCA_040003635.1 Betaproteobacteria bacterium | reverse complement strand
CCCGCTCCCGGGCGCAACGATCCTTGTCCTTGCGGCAGCGGGCGCAAGTTCAAGACGTGCTGCGGCACGGTGATGCCCATCATTCCTGTGGCGTCGAGGCTGGCGCCCATCCCCACGCCGAGCGCACCGACGGAGGGTCGTGCGCGGAGGGTTGCCAATGCCCGCCAATGCGGCGAATGCACGGCCTGTTGCGAAGGCTGGGCGGCCGGCGAGATCCGCGGCTACGTCATGAGTCCGGGACATCCCTGTCATTTTCTGGGGGAGGGCAAATGCACGATCTACGCGGAGCGGCCGGTCTCGCCGTGCCGCAATTTCGTCTGCGGTTGGCTGGGCGATCCGGCGGCGTTTCCCGACGATTTCCGGCCCGACCGGCTGGGGGTGATCGTCATTACCATTCGCTGGCGGGACGCGCCTGCGTACCTGCTGCTCTCCGCGGGCCGGGAGCCGGATGAGAAGCTGCTCGAATGGATGCGCGCGTTCAGCCTGCGCACGCGCCGACCGTTCTTCTACGAGCACGGCGGCGAAAAACTGGGCTTTGGTCCGCCGGAATTCCAGCGTGACATGCTGACACGGCTGGAACGCGGCGAGGCGATGTGGTGACCGTCGAAGTAAGTGGATGGCGACGGCAGGTTCAGTCGAAGTAGCCCGAATCGATGAATCGCAGCCACAGATTGCCGACGACCTTGATACTGTCCTGCGTGAATAGATAGTGATGGAAATCCTGCACCCGCAACACGCGATACTTGCGGGCGGCAGGTTCCATCACTTCGCGGTGGGCATCGACCACCTTCGGCGGAATCGCTTCGTCCTGCGTCCCGTTCATCTCGAGTACGGCGACGCGCGCGAGCTCGGGAGGCGGAAAGCTCGGCGCCAGGATCGATTGCACAAAGACTCCCAGCCCGTCCTTCCGGTATTGCGCGGGTAGCCATTCCGAGAACCAGAGGCGCATGGCGGTCTCGGTCAAGGCGGCGACGTTGAACTGCATCGGCGCGTCCTCGCCGCTCTTGAAGCGCGGTCCGCCCTGTGCCTGCCGCCACCAGCGCTCGCGCGTTTCGGCATCGAGGTCCTTGGTGTAATACGTAAAATCGTCGAGACCGCGCTCGCGCAGGCGCAGCGCGGTCGGCGCGTAGGGCAGGGTGAAGTCACCCTGTTTTGCCTTGCGAAACAGGTAGGCGAGCCCGGTGCTGCTCGTGCCCCAGCCAAGGAAGCCGTCAGGCGTGATCTCGTGCGCGAGAGGATAGAGGAACGCCCCACCCGTGGACATTCCCCAGTAGAGCAGAAAAACATCCTTGCGCTGCGCCGGCGCAATGACGTGCTCGATCGCCTTGCGGTAGCCCGTGATGTAGGTCACCGGCGTTGCCGCGAGCATCTGGTCGTAAAGCTTCCCGCCGCTTTTCGGAAATCGATATACCGCGCTGTCGCCCGAGGTGGCTTCCTTGCCGCGGTTCTGCTGCACGTCGTAGTCGGCGCGCGTCCAGTGCGTCGTCTGCGCCCGGTTGAAGATCGGCATGCGCTGATCGATGGGGACCTCGGCCCACGATCCACTGCCGTCGCGCGCGAGAAAGTTCCAGCGGCCGACACGGGTAAGGCCGATGAACGTGACGCCGCGCCGGGCCAGCCAGATACCGGGCCCGTCCTTGCCTTCGGGCGTTTGCAGGAAGTCCATGGCATATTCGCTGCCCGGCTCGCCGCCCACGACCACCAGCCGCCGGCCATGGTGCAGGCGGGGCTGGTCGGGCGTGAGGGTGACCACCACCTGCGTGTAGTGCTGGCCGTAGCTGTCGAAGTCGATCATGTCGACTTGCTTGCGATAGCCGGTCGTCGCCGGATAATCCTCCGCGGCAAGAATCGACTGCACGGCCTCGCGCGACAGGGTGCCTTTGTCGTCAGGCAGCGTCCAGGCGACGGCAGGCTGGGCGGGCAGGAGCGCAAAACCCAGCAGTGCGACGAGGTGGCGTGTCATGCGTGTTGCCTCTCATGTCCGACGGTGCGTTCGATGTGATGTGCATTCTAAGGCGGCGGGGGCTGTGATGAGAAAACGCCGCAATGGGCCGCCTGCCGGAACCGATCGTCACGTAAGAGAGACAAAGGATCGGGCCGCATTGACGCCGGACGAAGTGCAGTGCTAGAAGGAGGGCGCTGCAGACACGAGCGAATCCCGAAACAGAGGGAGCGACCATCTGCTGGAGGATGAATGGCGAGACCACTTGAAATCACCGTCAACGGCAAGCGGCACCGGGTCGCGGCGGCGCCCGACACGCCGTTGCTCTACGTCCTTCGCAACGAGCTGAATCTGCAGGGCCCGCGCTTTGGTTGCGGCCTCGCCCAATGCGGCGCCTGCACGGTGCATGTCGGCCCTGATCCGGTACGTTCCTGCGTGATGCCGGTTGTTGCGGTGCGCGACAAGCCGGTCACGACGCTCGATGGTCTTGCCAGCCGCTACCGGGCTGCGAAGGGCGTCACCGATCCCATCCGTCTGCATCCGGTGCAGGAGGCATTCATCGAGGAGCAGGCGATGCAATGCGGTTACTGCAGCAACGGCTGGATCATGACCGCGGCGGCGCTGCTCGAGCGCAAGCCCGGCGCGAGTGATGACGAGATCCGCAAGGGTCTCAGCGGATTGAAATGCCGGTGCGGCGCCCACATGAGCGTACTGCGGGCGGTGAAACGCGCCGGCAAGGCGATGGCCTGAGGAGCGATGCGATGACCTCGTCGAATCCCGTTGCCGCCCGCCCGTCGCACCCAATCACGCGGCGCGAATTCCTGCAGACCGCCGGGGCGCTGGTGGTTTCGTTCAGCATGCCCATTCCCGGCATGGCGGCCACCGAGGGCAGCACGTCCGCAACTGGACGCTACCCGGAGAAAGTGGCCGCCGATCGCCTCGACTCATGGCTTGCCGTAAACGCCGATGGCAGCGTGAGCGCGGCGGTCGGCAAGATCGAGGCCGGCATGGGCATCGGCACCGCCTTCGCGCAGATCGTGGCCGAGGAGCTCGACGTGCCGGTCGGCCGCGTGCGCATTCGCATGGGTGACACGGCCACTACACCCGACCAGCGCGGCACCGGTTCGAGCAATGGCATCATCCAGGGCGTTCCGGCGTTGCGCAGCGCTGCCGCAGAAGCGCGCCAGGCCCTGCTCGCCATGGCCGCCGCGCACCTGGGTTCTCCCATCGAGACGCTGGCCGTGCACGACGGCGTGATCCGGGTCGTCGACGCACCGGAGCGTGCCGTGGCCTATAGCGCATTGGTCGGTGGCAAGCGCTTCGAAATCAAACTGTCCGGCACGGCAATCGTCAAGGCGCCCGCAACCTATCAGCTCGTCGGCAAGCCCGTCCCGCGCATGGACATTCCACCCAAGGTGCGCGCGGAATATGTCTATCTCGTCGACCACAAGGTTCCGGGAATGCTGCACGCGAGGGTGGTGCGTCCTCCGCACGCCGGTGCGAGGCTGATCGCGGTGGCGCCCGAGCAAAAAATCACCGGGCTCGTCAAGGTGGTTACCCGCGGCGATTACGTCGCGGTCGTGTGCGAGCGTGAAGAGCAGGCAATCCGCGCGGCGCGTGAGCTGCGTGTGCAATGGTCGAATCCGGAGCCCATGTTTCCGCCGTCGTACGACGCGCTGTATGCAAGCCTGCGCGGGACCGCGCCCAAGGTCAGCGAAGTCCAGAAAGGCGCGACCGGCGATGTCGACGCGGCCTTGCACACGGCGGCGCGCAAGATCGAGGCGGAGTACGAATACCCGTTTCAATCACACGCCTGCATGGGGCCTGGCTGCGCGGTGGCCGATGTGCGCACGGGAGACGTGCGGGTGTGGTCGGGTGGACAGAAGCCGTATCCGTTGCGCAAGGCGATCGCCGAAATGGTCGGAGTTCCGCTCGAGGCGGTGCGTGTGACGTGGATGCCCGGCCCGGGATCGTACGGCATGAACGATGCCGACGACGCAGCGATGGACGCAGCCATTTTGTCGCAAGCGGTCGAAAGGCCGGTCAGGGTGCAATACATGCGCCAGGACGGCACCGGCTGGGATCCCAAGGCACCGCCGATCGCGTTCAGGTTGCGCGGTGGGCTCGACGCGCAGGGCGAGTTGACTGTGCTGGACTACGAGGCGCGCGGATTTTCGGGGCGCATCCGCCCGAACGGGACTGAAACGGCGGGCGACGCACTGTCGCCGCAACTCATCGGCGGCTACAAGGCGGGGAGCACGGATCTCTTTCAATATTCCGACGAATCCTACAAAGTTCCGAACAAGCGCAAGACGTCGCACATCATCGCCTGGGAGCAATCGATGGCGACGGGATTGCGCACGGCGCATTTGCGCGACCCGGACGGGATGGCCACTTGTTTTGCGAGTGAATCGTTCATCGACGAGCTCGCCGCTGCGGCCAACGCCGACCCGGTCGCGTTCCGGCTGCGCTACCTTGCGAATGCCAAGCACGTAGCGGCGGTCAAGGCCGCGGCCGAGCGGGCCGGTTGGGAAGCGCGGCCATCGCCGCGGCCGGGCAATGCGCGCAGCGGCGTGGTCAGGGGCCGCGGGATCGCCTATGCACCGCGTGCGGGCTCGATCGTGGCGACGGTGGCCGAGGTCGATGTGAACATGGACAACGGCGAGATGCGGGTCACGCGCTTCGTGACGGCGCACGATTGCGGCTACGTGGTCAATCCGTTGAACCTCAAGGGAACCATCGAGGCCAACCTCATTCAATCCATGAGCCGCGCCATGCACGAGCAGGTGCTGTTCGATGCGACTCGCGTTCGCAGCGTGGATTGGCTGAGCTATCCGATCGTGGACATGACCGAAATCCCGGACGCCATCGACATCGTGGTGCTGAACAACCAGCCCGAGGTGGAATCGAAGGGCGCAGGTGAGCCCTCCACGCGCCCGACGGCGGCAGCCATTGCCAATGCGATTTTCGATGCGACCGGTGTACGCGTCAGGCGCGTGCCGTTCACACCGGAGGCATTGCTGGCGGCGTTCAAGGCGCCGGGCAAGCGCGCGTAGCAGCGCGGAACCGAAGTCTTACGGATCTCCACGTTCCGCCCTGGTGACACGGCCCAGTGCCGCCGACGTGGGAAACACCAGCGACTTGATCACCACCGGTACGGCACCCGATGTCTCCAGCAGCGCACCGATATCGATGAAGTCGAATTCCTGGAGCGCGATGCCGTCAATGGAAACGACGGGATTGGCGAGGCGCGTTTCCTCAAAGCAGTGGATGCCGATCAGCCCGCCGATGTCGCCGTCGCCCACCAGAATAAGTGGCAGCCCCCGCTTCATGATGGGGGCGAGGCCGGCCTGAACGGCGCGACAGAAGGCATCCAGCCGCGCGAAGGTCGCTGCACCCTGCCAGCGGTAGCACAGCGCGACGGCCTGGCGACCCTCGTGCAGGTCGAGGCGACCCAGCGCAACGCGTACTGCCTCCGCGATGGCGGCGGGGATCAATTCCTCCGCGGATAGCGGGAGGTCGGGCGTGATGACCGGCACGTTGCGCAGGGGCAAAGCTTCTTGCGGCCTCACGAAGATGGTGCTGCCGCTTACCTGGACGGTGTACTGGGAGGCGCCGATAACCGTGGCGCGAATGCCTTCGACAGGCGCTTCCACCTTGGGTCCCCAGGCCTTGACACGATCGAGCATCGCGCGGGCGAGGAGGGGACCGAGATCGCCGAAGGTGCTCGTCTGTCTGCCGTAGATGTACTCCGACACGCCGCCCGAAAACGTGACCACAGCGGGGGGGCGTTCGTTGCGCAGCGGTTGCAGGCGCAGCAGCGCGGCCGTTGGCGCGCTGAGCCTTGGCTCGCGGATAGCCTCCAGCAGGCGATCGGCCATCTTGTCGACCATCCGCTGCAGCGCTGCGCGTTCGGGAAGGATGCCGATCCCGAGTGCCAAGTCCGCCTCGGCGGCAAAGCGGCGCCCGGCTTCCTCCACGCGCTGCACGCGTCCGGCTTCATCGAAGGACACGATGCGCGCGCCGACGTCGATGACCGTCATGTCGACGACTTCGCCGCCTTCGCAGACGGCAATTTTCGAGGTGCCGCCGCCGATGTCGATGTTCATGACCCGCGCCGTCTCGCGGATGGAGCGCGCCGCGGCCCCCGAGCCGAATGCCGCCAAGGTGGTCTCGAGCGCATCGCCGGCGCTTACGGACACGAATTGGCCGGCCTGGGCGGCAAACAGATCACCGATCGCCCGCGCGTTGCGCCGCC
>JBDUCE010000144.1:0-6222 GCA_040003635.1 Betaproteobacteria bacterium | reverse complement strand
TTGCGGGCGAAATCGACGCCGGGTTATCGTGCCCTGTGTGCCGAAAGGCAAACCCATTTCCCGTTTCTGCTCTATCTATCCTTGGGAGTCCCCGAATGAATTTTCAGCGCAATAAGGTCGCGATGGCAGTTGCCAATATCCTTGGCATCGGCGCAGTGATGCTGGCGGTCCTCCCTGTACAGGCGCAGGACATCCGGGTCGATGTCACCGGATCCAACATCAAGCGGGTCGAAGGCGAGGGCGCCTTGCCCGTGACGGTGATCACCCGCGAAGATATCCAGAAGACGGGTGCCACGACGGTAGACCAACTGTTGCAGACGGTAAGCGTGGCCGTCCAAGGCAACACCAATACAGGCCCCGGAACCACCTCCGGTTCCAATGCGGCAGGTGTCTCCGGCGTTTCGCTGCGTGGGCTGGGATCGCAAAGAACCCTGGTGCTCATCAATGGGCGAAGGATCACTGCCGGCGGGACGATCACCGATAGCGTCACTGTCGATGTCAACAGCATCCCCCTAGCTGCGGTGGAGCGTGTCGAAGTCTTGAAAGACGGGGCATCGGCGATCTATGGCAGCGACGCCATTGCCGGGGTGATCAACTTCATCCTGCGCCGGGACTATCAGGGCGCGGAGGTTTCCGTCTATTACGGGGATTCGAAGGACGGCGGGGGCTCTTCGAAGCGGGTGACCGGTGTGGCGGGCTTCGGCGATCTTGCCAAGGACCGGTATAACGCCATGATCGTCGGCACCTATCAGAACGACGGGGGACTCTTTGGCAGGGACCGGGGTTTCGCAAGCTCCAGTATCAACGTCGGAGCCAACAACGACACTACGTCAGGAAACACCTTCCCCGCGAATATCTCGGCGAGGGATGGCAGCTTCGGCACCCGCAATCCGCTCGCTCCCAACAATTGCGCGCCCTCGGTCTCGGATCCGCTGAACAACCCGTTGACCCGCTGCCGCTTCGATCCCGCACCTTTTGTGACGTTGCTGCCCGCGGCGGAGCGGGGCAGTGTTTACGGGGCCGCGCATTTCATGGTGACCCCGGCCATGGAAGCGTACGCGGAGGCTTCCTACGCGCATAGCCGCCAACATTACGTGATTCAGCCCTCGCCGGTATCCAACCAATTCGCGATCCCGCCGAGCCATCCGTTCTTCAATGTCGCACCCTACAATGGATTTGCGGCGATCGTTCTGCAGCCGACGAGTCCCTTCTATCCCACGGCCTTCGTCCAGGGGCTGACCGGGGGAAAGACGCCGGATCTGAACGTGTTCCTTCGCTCTTTCGGCACGGGCGTGCGTGATTTCACCGATATTTCCGAGAACCCACGCGGAGTCATCGGTGTCAAGGGCACGGTGGCGGGCTGGGATTACGACGCCGGGTTCCTCTATACCCAAACCAAGACGACCGAGCACGCCAATGGCGGCATCGCGCTCTACACCAAGCTGCTGCCGCTGCTCAACAGCGGGCAGGTGAACTTTTTCGGCCCGAATACGCCGGCAGTGCAAGCGCAGCTCGATGCCACAAATTTCATCGGCGACGCCTATAGCGTGAAATCGTCTTTCGAAAGCTTCCAGGCCAAGGCTTCCAGGGACCTGTGGCAACTTCCCGCAGGACCTCTCGCCGTCGCGCTGGGTGGCGAGTTCCGGAAGGAGAAATTTCAGACCGATACGGCTGCACCATTGAAAATCGGCGATACGACGCACTATGGCGGTGACCTCATCAATGAAGACCGGTCGCGCAATGTAACCGCGTTTTTTGGCGAGCTCAATGTTCCCATCGTCAAGACCCTCGAAGGTAACGCGGCCGTGCGTTACGATGACTACCAGGGGTCGGGCAGCAAGACCACTCCGAAATTCAGCCTGCGCTGGCAGCCGACCCAGCAGGTCCTCGTGCGGGGGGCTTATGGCAAGGGCTTCCGGGCACCGAGCCTGACCGAGCTCTTTCAGCCCACGACCATCGCCGTATCGGCGAACGGATTGAACGATCCCCTGCGCTGCAACAAGACCGATTCGAACGGCGTCATCAACAACAGTGCGAGTGACTGCGGAACCCAGTTTCCGATTTCGATTGGCGGCAATAGCCAGCTCAAGTCCGAGGAATCCGACAACTACACCCTCGGGCTGGTGCTGGAGCCCGTCACCAATGTCTCCCTTGCCCTCGATGCTTTCAAGGTCAAGCTGAAGAACACGATCATTTTTGGCGTATCGCCTGCCTCCATACTGGCCAACCCACTTCAGTTTGCCCCGCTGATCAATCGGGGTCCCCCAGATCCATCGACCCCGGGCCTGCCTGGCCAGGTCGTCCAGATCAATCAGACAAACCTGAATTTCGGCGAGACCAAGATACGTGGACTCGATGTTGACTTCCGGGCGCGTTACCCGGCGGGGAATTGGGGCACGTTCAAGCTGGGCCTCAACGGCACGTACTTCGATAAATACGAAGTGCAGAACTTCGACGGTAGTTTTTTCAGCATCAACGGCAAGGTGTCGCCGGTTACCAATGGCAATGGTGGTGTAGTTCCCCGCTGGCATCATTACCTGTCGGTGAACTGGACCAAGGGGCCGTGGGACGTCGTGGTGGCGCAGAACTATCAGCTAGGGTATGAAGATATTCCGGGTACTGGCGAGGACAACACCGAACCTGGATTCCAGGCACGAAGAGTGGGCGCCTACGAGACGTACGATTTGCAAGGCTCCTACACCGGTTTGAAGAACCTGAAGCTCACGGCCGGAGTCAAGAACGTCCTTAATCGTGACCCGCCCTATACCAACGCCGGCGGGCAAAACTTTTTCCAGTCGGGCTACGATCCGGGCTATTCGGATCCCCGCGGCCGATTCTTTTACGGCAGCATCACCTACGCGTTCAAGTAAACGATCTCGTTTGGTCCAGGGTCAGGGGGGCTTCGGCCCCCCTATTCATAACTTCGTCCCGATCTTTATCGGGCCTACGAAGACTTCAAGAACCTGAAGATCTTCGGCAGCGTGCAGAACCTGCGGGTACGACGCCGCCGTTCGACCACAGCCAGACCAATCGCTGGGACTTCACCCAACATGATTTCCGCGGCCGCTATTTCACGCTCGGGCCCAAGTACATCTTCAAATAGCACGTCTTCGTTGGTTTCGAATCGGGGGCTTCGTGGCCCTCGATTTTTTTGCCGGTCGAAAACAACCACGGGTGTCGCCAGAGCAGCAAGCCGGGAATGGCTTTGCGCAGCCGGTCAGGCGACGCCGATATCCGTTCGAGGGTCCGTCTCCCGACTTTGCCTTTCCCAAGCGCCACGCGATGGACATTCGGGCGGATTGGGGTAGAATCCGCGGACTTTTATTGCCACCCTCCGGATTGCGCTCAAAGGTGCCCGGAGATTCCTACGGGGAGAGCAGCCCGCCAACCGCGGGCCTGCCTGGCATGAAGGCGAAACCCCGCTCTGTTTGCCTGCAAGCCTCATCTGCCGGCACCTTGCCGCCTCCCCGTGTTCGAATAGCCACTTGCCTGGAGAAAACATGTTGAAGACGACCCGTTGGGCCATCCTGGCCACCACGGCGCTGACGATTGCGGCAAGCGCTGCCCTTGCGCCCCTTTCGGCCCACGCCCAGACCCAACCGCCGGCACCGACACCTGCGGCGGGATCGCCTGCCGCGAGCACTGCGCCGTCCGATCCGGCGAGCGCCGCTACGACGGCTTCGCCCGCCGTTGTTGCGCCCATAGCGCGCGGCGCTACCGCCGGCAGGGCGACCGAGATCGTCGACAACCCCTACGGACTGGAAGCCGTGTGGAGAGGCGGCGACGTCGTCGCCAAATCGACCCTGATCATCCTGGTCCTCATGTCGATGGGCAGCTGGTACGTCATCTTCACCAAGCTCTACGAGCAGGCCAAGATGCGCCGGCAGGCGCGGGTTGCGAACGACACCTTCTGGACGGCGCCTACAGTGCGTGAGGGCGCCACTTCCCTCAAGGATGGCAGCCCTTTCCGTTTCCTCGCGGAGTCGGGGCTCGAGGCGACGAACAGGCACGTTGGACTGCTGGGCAACGTCAACCTGAACGACTGGATCTCGATGTCGATCCAGCGTGCGATCGACAATGTGCAAAGCCGCATGCAGGACGGACTGGCGTTTCTCGCCACCGTGGGTTCTACCGCGCCGTTCGTGGGTCTTTTCGGCACGGTGTGGGGGATCTACCATGCGCTGACCGCCATCGGCATCGCCGGCCAGGCGTCGATCGACAAGGTCGCCGGACCGGTGGGGGAGGCATTGATCATGACGGCAATCGGCCTGGCGGTGGCGGTGCCCGCCGTGCTCGGCTACAACTGGCTGGTCCGGCGTAACAAGTCGGCGATGGAGCAGGTGCGTGGGTTTGGCGCCGACCTGCATGCCGTCCTGCTGAGCACCCCCGCCGCCGTCGCCAAGGCCTGAGCCCATGGCAATGAACGTCGGCCAGGCGGACGACGAGGACGAAGTCGTCTCCACGATCAACACCACGCCCCTGGTGGACGTGATGCTGGTGCTGTTGATCATCTTTCTGATCACCGTGCCCGTGGTCACGACGTCGATCCCCGTCAAGCTGCCGAAGGAAACCAACGAGATCCGGGAGACCAAGCCGGAGAACATCGTCCTCTCGGTCGACGCGCTCGGGCGGATCTACTGGAACGATCTGCGCATGTCCAGCACGACCCAGCTTATCGATCGGCTGAAGAAGGTGGCGGGGTTGAAGCCCCAGCCCGAGGTGCAGATTCGCGGTGACGGCGGTGCGGACTACGATTCGGTGGGCCGGATCATCTACGCCTGTCAGCGAGCCGGGATCGCCAAAGTCGGATTCATCACCGAGCCTCCGCCGCGCGGCGGTTGAGGCGCCTGCGAATCAAGGCATTTCCAAGGACCAGAACATGGCAATGAACGTGGGAACAGGCGGATCGGGTGATCCGGACGTCATGATGGACATCAACACCACGCCGCTCATCGACGTGATGCTGGTGCTGCTGGTGATGCTCATCATCACCCTTCCCATCCAGTTGCATTCGGTAAACCTCAACATGCCGATCGGCAATCCGCCGCCGCCGCTGGTGGAGCCGGAGGTGGTGAAGGTCGATGTTGATGGGTCGAGTCGCATCTACTGGAACGGCGACGTGATTGCGGATCGCGCGACGCTCGAGCAGAAGCTCACCGCCGCCGCCGCGCAGGCGGCGCAGCCCGAGTTGCATCTTCGCCCCGACAAAGCGGCCAAATACGCAGTCGTCGCGGAGGTGATGGCCTCGGCGCAGCGTCTGGGGATGACCAAGATCGGCATCGTCGGCAGCGAGCAGTTCATCGAGTAGCACGCGCTCCTGCGCCACGGCGCACGTCAGGCTACGGAGTCAATACGACATGGATTTTGCGAGGCAACAAAGAGATCCCAAGCGGCATCTGGTCGGCATCGGCTTCGTCGTCCTGGTCCACGCGCTGGTGGTGTACGCGCTGCTGACCGGTCTGGCGCGACAGGCGGTCGAGGTCATCAAGAAGCCGTTGACGGCCACGATCATCCAGGAAATCAAGCCGCCGCCACCGCCGCCGCCGCCTCCACCCAAGAGGATCGTCGAAGCGCCGCCGGTCAAGCCGCCGCCGCAGCCTTACGTCCCGCCCCCGGATATCCCGCCGCCCACGCCGCCACAGGAAGCGCCCGTCATCACCTCGGTGGCGCCGACGCCGCCAACCGAGCCGTTCGTGATCGCCCCGCCGGCGCCGCCGGTCGTGATCGAAGCACCGCCGGCGCCGCCCGCGCCGGCGCCCAAGCCCGCGGTGCGCCGCGGCATCACCCCGATCAAGCGCGAAGATCCGGTCTATCCGCGATCGGCCATCCGCGCCGGGATCGAGAAGGGGCAGGTCGTTGCGCAGTTGCAGATCGACGAAGGCGGTAACGTGACCGATGTCAAGATCGTGTCAGCCAATCCGGCGCGTCATTTCGACAGTGCTGTAAAGGACGCGCTGATCAACTGGAAGTTCGCGCCCGACGGCACCAAGTACACCGGGATCATCGAGGTGAATTTCACGCTGAAGGAGTGACAGGCGCTGCTGTGGGCGAGGTTCGATAGCAAACGGCCGCGATCCTGCGGCCGTTTGGAGAGCGCCCGATCGGGAGCATGGCGGCACTCAAATTGCCGGAGAATCTCAAGCACCGGATCGCGGAGGTGGTTGCGGACACCGACCAGTCGGCGCATGCCTTCATGATCGAAGCGATCGAGCGCCAGACAGC
>JBDUCE010000143.1:0-6246 GCA_040003635.1 Betaproteobacteria bacterium | reverse complement strand
CCGAGCCGAAGGCAAGGGGATGCGACTGGGGCGAATCGCCACGCGAGGCCGACACTGCCGGTCTCGACATTGCTGCAGCCGCGCGGAGGCCGAGGTGAGCGTGAGCGGAGGAGACATATCGTGAGCCGAACCAAAGCTGCACGTCGACGCGAATGACCATCCCCTTCACCTACATCCTTCGCAACCTCGTCACCAGGAAGCTCACCACGATTCTTACCGCGGCGGGCATGGCACTCGTCGTCTACGTTTTTGCGACGGTGCTGATGCTGGCGGCGGGACTCGAGCAAACCCTGGTGGCCACCGGCCAGGACGACAACGTGGTGGTCATCCGCCGCGCTGCCCAGACCGAGGTGCAAAGCAGCATCGACCGGGCGCAGGCCGCCGCGGTGGAAAGCCTGCCGGGGATCGCCACTTCCGAAGACGGCCGGAAGCTCATCTCGCGGGAAACGGTCGTGCTCATCAACCTGCCGAAGCGCGATAGCGCGAAGCCATCGAACGTTTTGATTCGCGGGGTCACCCCGAGCGGCATTGCGTTGCGGCCGCAGGTGCGCATGGTCGAAGGACGCATGGCGCGCCCGGGCACCGCGGAAATCGTCACCGGCCGGTCGATCGCCAATGGCTTTCGCGGCGCGGGCATGGGCGAGACCATGCGCTTTGCCTCGCGCGACTGGACCGTGGTGGGCATCTTCGACGCCGGCCGCACCGGATTCGATTCAGAAATCTGGGGCGATGCCGAGCAGATGATGCAGTCGTTTCGCCGTCTTGCCTTTTCGTCGTTGCTGTTCCGCCTGGCCGATTCCGATCGTTTCGAGGCGTTGAAAGCAGAGCTCGAAAGTGATCCTCGCCTGACGCTCGAGGCGAAGCGGGAGCGGGTGTTCTACGCCGAGCAATCGGCGACGCTCTCCCGGTTCATCAGTTATCTGGGCACCGGTATCTCGGCGATCTTTTCGATCGGGGCCGTTATCGGTGCGATGATCACGATGTATGCGAGCGTGGCATCACGCACCGCGGAGATCGGGACGCTGCGCGCCATCGGATTTTCGCGGGGCGCAATCCTGTCGGCCTTCCTGTACGAATCGCTGTTGCTGGGCCTCATCGGCGGCTCGATCGGGCTCCTCGCTGCGTCGTTCATGCAGGCGCTTACCATTTCGACGGTCAATTTCCAGACCTTCGCCGAGCTTGCGTTCAGCTTTACGCTGACCCCGGGCATCGTCGCCTACTCGCTCGCCTTCGCGCTGGGAATGGGATTCGTGGGCGGGTTTCTGCCTGCGGCGCGGGCGGCGCGGATGAAGATCGTGGATGCGTTGCGAGCGGCATGAGCGCACCCGGTCGCCTGCCAGGATCGTGCCCTGGAAGCGATGACGCACCCGCAACGCGAGCCGACGCGTTATTTGGCGATGCGCAATGCCCCCGGTGAGTGTCGAGGAGCCCGTGCGCCGCGGCCAGGCCGGCGTCGATCACCCGGACCCGTGGTGGCAGCGCCCGGCCGTGCTGTTCCTGACCGCTTCGCTCATCTGGGGCTCGACCTGGCTCGCCATCACCTATCAATTGGGTCACGTGGCAACGGAGGCCTCGGTCGCCTACCGGTTTGCGCTGGCGGCCGCGATTTTGGCTGCCTGGTGTTGGGTCACGCGCCGGCCGCTCCGCTTTCCCGTCGCCGTGCACGGGCTTCTGGCCGCGCAGGGCGCGCTGCTGTTCGGACTCAACTACGTTGCGGTGTACAAGGCCGAGGAGAACATCGCATCCGGATTGGTGGCGGTGCTGTTTTCGACGATCGTCTTCACCAGCCTGGTGGGAACGCGACTTGCGTTCGGCGTTCCGATCACGAGGCGTGCATTGGCCGGTGCCATGCTCGGCGTCGGAGGTGTCGCGCTGTTGTTCCTGCCCGCAAGAGATTCGGTGCGTGCCGGAGGCAACGCCGCGCTGGGTGTAGCATTCGGATTGGCGGCGACGCTGCTCGCCACCGGCGGCAACCTGGTGTCGATGCGCATGCAGCAGGCGCGCCTTCCGATCATGGGCACGACTGCGTGGGGAATGGCCTATGGCGCGCTGTTCGCGGCCGCCACGGCCGCAGGCACGGGTGCGGCGTGGACCTTCGATATCAGCGCGCATTACATCGGCTCGCTGCTTTACCTGGCTGTGTTCGGCAGCGTCGTGGCGTTCGGCAGCTACCTTACTTTGTTGAGCAAGGTCGGCGCAGGACCCTCATCCTATGTTGGAGTCGCGACGCCGGTGCTGGCCATGGTGCTGTCTACGCTGCTCGAGAGTTATCGCTGGAGCTGGGTCGGCGTGCTGGGGGTCTGCCTCGCCGTATGCGGCAACGTGCTGGTGCTGCGCGCGCCCAGGCGTGCAGGCGTCGAGCGCACTGCAACCGGGCTTGGTTGATCTGGATTTTTCAAACCTTCCTCATCCTCGGTCGGGCCGAGCAGCACAAGGAGGTCAGCTGGTCCGCATTCGCAGATATCGCTTCGCCCTATTGGCGCGGCCATCCCGAATCGCGAGGCGCAGGTCATCGACGTCGGCGGCGGTGAATCGATGCTGGTTGCAGGCCAGTCTGCATGGACTCAATGCGTCCCATGAACGCGATGACCGCTTTCGTCGTAGCCGCGCAGCTCCGCATATCTGGCGATCTGTGTCGGCCAGAGAACTTCGACCATCAAGAAATGGTAACGAAGGTGCGCCGCGCGCAACTCTCCCTGCGCAGTACCAATCCGCGCTGTTGCCGCGTCCAGCGATGCACGGGTCACCTGCTTCTCGGCGAACATGCGATCGAACGCGGTTTCCTCTTCGATAATTCGCTCGCCGATCGGGATGGTCTCGGCTTTCATTGCTTCGAGCAGCGTCTTTGTCCGCGTCCGCTGAACGTCAGAGAGCTGGAGACGATCAGCAAGTTCGAGCACGTGTAACGGTCCCGGATAGCCGTTGAGCTCGGCCGCGAGCGACAAGCCCATCCCGCGTCCCGCCCTTAGGTCCGCAATCTGCTGGCCCGATAGCGCTTTCACATGGCGCGTCTGCATTCCAGCATAGGGCGAAATGGCGGGCGGGGATGCGCCGGCGGGGCTCTGCGCGGCGTCGTCACGTTCTTGCGCCGCTGCCGGGCAAACTGCGAGGATCGTCAATGCGGCGCAGAAGCTCGCCGAGCGTGCGAAGGTCATACCCAACTCCCTAATGAATGGTTCGACCTTGACATGAAGCGGCAATCGCAGACATGATCGTAATCATGTCGGAGTCCCTGGTTGATGGCCTGTCGAAACTGGCCGAGCGCACGCAGAACCTCGCGGCGGGCGGCATTCTCTTTCGCACCGGCCATCCGGTCAGATCGCTCTTTTTGGTTGCTTCGGGCGCGCTGCGCCTCGTCCGAGCGCTACCGCACGGCTTTGAGCTAACGCTGCAACGTGCGGGTCCCGGCGCGATTCTCGCCGAGGCTTCGCTTTTCACGGCACGGTATCATTGCGATGCGAGCGCAACCGAGGACTCGGTTTTGCGTGTCGCGCCTCTACCACGGATCAAGGCCGCCCTTGGAGACGACCCGGCTCTCGCGGCAGCTTTGATGCGCCATCTGGCACAGGAGGTTCAGCGAGCGCGGGCCCAGGCGGAGACATTGTCGCTCAAGACGGTTGCTGAGCGGGTCGACGCCTGGACCACGCTTAACGATGGTTCGCTCCCGCCAAAGGGACGCTGGTGCCAAGTCGCCGCGGAAATCGGTGTTACCCCGGAAGCGCTATACCGCGAGCTTGCCCGGCGACGGTGACGCGTGGCGTTGGCCACGCATGCGATAAAGACATTGTGGCTTCGGCCGCTCGCGTTGCTCGCTCAACTTTCGTTGCACTCACGTTAGCCTGCGCCGCAACGTGGACGTCGCACGGGTAGTCAATCTTCTCCCTCTTTTTTGATGACGTCCACATTGTCAATGAGGCGGGTGGCGCCGAGCTGAGCCGCGCCGAGCACGATCAGCACGCTAGGGTGGTCGTAGCCCTCGGGATGGGGGATGCGCAGCCCCAGACCATTGCGGACGGCAATGTAATCCACCTTCCAGCCGTTGCGAGCAAGGTCAGCGCGGCCGGAGGCCTCGAGATTCGCGTAATCGGTGCGTCCGGCCGCGATCTCGTCGGCAATCGTGCGCAGGGTCCGGTAGAGCTGCGGCGCCGTCGCGCGTTCGGCCGGCGTCAGATAGTTGTTGCGCGACGCAAGCGCGAGTCCGTCGTCGGCGCGCACCGTTTCGACCGGAACGATGTGGATCGGCATGTTGAACTGCTGCACCATCCCGCGCACGATCTTGAGTTGCTGGCGATCCTTCTTGCCGAAGATCGCCACGTCGGGCTGGACCAGATTGAAGAGCTTCAGCACGACGGTGCAGACGCCATCGAAGAATCCCGGCCGGAACGCCCCCTCCAGCTCCTCGGCGACCGGGGCCGGGTGGACCCGATACACCTGCGGCGTGGGATACATTTCCTGCTCCCGCGGAGTGAAAAGCACATTCACACCCAGCCGCTTCAAGCCTTCCACATCGGCTTCGATGGTGCGGGGATAGCGGTCGAAATCCTCGTTCGGGCCAAATTGCAGCCGGTTCACGAAAATGCTGGCAACGACCAGGTCGCCATGGCGGCGGGCCACCTGCATCAATTCCAGGTGACCGGCGTGCAGGTTGCCCATGGTGGGAACGAAGGCCACGCGTTCGGCGCGGCGGACATGCTCGGAAAGCTCTGCGGCGGTGCCTACGATTTCCATGCGCGGACCCTAATACAAAAGCGGGCCCCTGGCAAAGTGTCAACGCGGGCGGGCACTGCACAAGCAGTGGCCTACCCGGCTCCCAGATTGAAGAATTCGCGCGGGCTGCGCATCGAGGCGATGCGGCCGAGCAGAAGGTCGAGATGCCCCGGGTTGTCGACGAAATTCAATCGCTCGCTATTGACGATCAGGAGCGGCGCCTCCTCGTAACTGTAGAAAAAGCGGCTGTAGCCATCCGCCAGGCGTGCGAGATAGTGCTCGGAAATCGTTCGCTCGTAGGCAACGCCCCGGCGCAACACGCGCTCGACCAGCACGTCCACCGGGGCCTGCAGATAAATGACAAGGTCCGGAATCGGTGTCTGGGGCTTGAGGTGCGCATACATCTTGTCGTAGAGCCGATACTCGGCATCGGAAAGATTGATGCGTGCAAACAGCGGGTCCTTGTCGAGCAGGAAGTCGGCCACCGTCGCGTGACGGAACATGTCGAACTGCCCGACCCCGCGCAATTGATCGACCCGCTGGAACAGGAAATTGAGTTGCGTCGGCAGCGCGAATCGGGCCATGTCCTCGTAGAAGCGGGCCAGAAAGGGATTGTCTTCGGGTCGCTCCAGCAGGGGCTCGCCGTGCAAATGGGTTGCGAGCGCCCGTGCGAGGCTCGTCTTGCCGGCGCCAATCGGGCCTTCGACGACGATGTAGCGACACTTCTCGAGATCCATGCGTTAGAGGCTGTGGCGCCGCGTGGGCGCGATGCGCTGCGCGCGCACGCTGCGAAGAAAGCGCCGTGCGAGCCCACGGCCCGGAACGATGCTCGCCGGTGCAACATCACCGAGCGGCCGGAGAACAAAGGCGCGCTCGTGCATGCGCGGGTGCGGTACGGTCAAATCGCGGGTGGCGATCCGGCGTGCGCCATATAGTAGCAAATCGAGGTCGAGCGTCCGCGCCGCATTGGGCGCGTCGCCCCGGCTTCGTCGCCGATGGTGCGCGCGCTCGATCGCAAGAAGGCGCGCCAGGAGTGCGCGAGGTGGCAGCGCGGTCGCGACAATCGCCACGGCATTGACATAATCGGGCTGGGGATCGCCGCATCCGACCGGCGCGCTGACATAGTTGCGCGATACGGCCACGAGACGCGTGCGTGGCAGTCGCCTGATCGCCCGCAACGCGCGGGTGATTTGCCGGCGCGGATGCGCAAGGTTGCTGCCGAGGCCCAGGACGGCACGCACCATCCCCCGTGCCAGGGGCGTCATCGGTCGAAACCTACGTCACAGCGCCGGATCGTCCGCGCCATCGCCTGGCACCACGCCGCCGGACTCGCCGGCAAGGCCCGCGTCGCGCTCCTTGCGTCCACGCCCGCGCGAGCGGCGTTTCTTCCTGGGCGCCTCATCGGGCTTGAGCATCGCCTCCCGTTGCGCATGTCCGGCGTTCGCAAAGCGATCCCACCATTGCGCGAGCTCGCCCTGCTCGCCTTCCAGCTCGCCGCTCTGGCAGCGCAGGTCAAGGAAGTCCCAGGCGGCGCGGTAG
>JBDUCE010000142.1:0-6256 GCA_040003635.1 Betaproteobacteria bacterium | reverse complement strand
TTTCCTGGCGATCATCTATGGCCTCGCGATTGTCTACGCGAGCCTGCAGCCGTTTACACCGTGGATCGCCCCACCGCCCGGAACGGCCTTCTTCCTGTTCGGGGATACCGCGCTGCGCTACACCCGCTTCGACGTGCTGGTGAATATGCTGGCCTATCTTCCGCTCGGGTTTTTCCTGGCGCTGGTACCGCGGGTCCGCCCGCCGTGGGCGCGCCTGATAGTCGGGCTGGCGGGAGGCAGCGCGCTGTCCTTCGTCATGGAGACCATGCAGATGTTTCTGCCCCCGCGCGACGCCAGCGTCATCGATTTCGTGAGCAATGCCGCCGGGGCGGTGACGGGCGCCGGACTCGCGGTGCTCTTCGCCCGGTCTGCGCACGCCAAGGCCATGGTCACGAGCGCACGGGCACGCTGGTTTCTTCCCGGAAAGTTCGGTGATCTCGGGATCGCCCTGGTGGTCGTCTGGCTAGTCGTGCAGGTCAATCCCGGCATTCCACTGTTCGCGATCATGTTCGATCCAACGACCGAATTGCCGGTATTGCCCGGACTCAACAGCGCGGGGATGACACCCGATATCGCGACAGCGCTGGTCGAGGCGGCCCACAGCGGACTGCAACTGCTGGGCGTGGGCCTCTTTGTCGCGCTCCTGCTGCGCGATCGCCGTTTCATCGGAGGCGCGGTCCTGCTCCTGATCGGCGCGGCCGTGCTCGTCAAAGGCGTGGCCGCCGCCTTGCTCGTGAAGCCCGCCCTCTTCGAGCGGTGGTTGCGGCCGGGGGTTTCCACCGGCGTCGCCGCCGGCGCCCTGCTGCTCATGATCGCGATCTGGTTGCCGCGTCCTGCACAGGTGGCCGTGGCGACCGTGGCGCTCCTGTCATCGCTGCTGGCAACCCTGTTCGCGCCGGAATTGATATTTGCCCGCGCGCCGTTGGGGCTTTTCAATGGCTTGTACGGCCATCTGCTCAACTTCAATGGTCTTACCCATACAGTGTTGCTGCTTTGGCCGGTGGCCGCGAGCGCCTTCCTGTTCGCGCTCGCCGGGCGGCCCGGATGGGGCGAGCCGCGCTAGCGTCCGCTATAATTCGCCGCTTCTCAAGCCCTCGGCGGTGCACTGCCATGTGTCCGGACGCAAGCCACGCCATGAGCTACTACGAGCCCCCTATTTTTTGCTGCCGCAACCGGTGCGCCGCATGCCGGGAAGGCTGCCCTGACCACGGCTGTGTCGGGGGTCTCTCCCTTTGACGCCTCGCAACACCGAACGGATCAACATTCCCGGACCCGCCGGCGCCCTCGAGGTCGCCTACAACGTGCCGGTACCCGCGCCGCGGGGCATCGCCCTGGTCACCCATCCGCATCCACTGCAGGGTGGCACGCTCGACAACAAGGTGGTGCAAACGCTCGCCAAGACTTTCTTCGCACTGGGATACGCGAGTGTGCGCTTCAACTTCCGCGGCGTCGGCCAATCGGAAGGCGGCTTCGACGAGGGCGTCGGCGAGACCGAGGATGCGCTGGCCGCACTCGCCCACGCGAGGGCGCGCCTCGAAGGGGGCCTCGAACCGTTGCCCGTTGTGCTCGCCGGATTTTCGTTCGGCTCCTATGTGCAGACCCGCGTCGCTAAGCGCGTCACCGCCGAGCGAATGGTGCTGATCGGGCCTGCCGTAAAGCGATTCACACTGGAGGAAGTGCCTGCCGACACCATCGTCGTCCACGGCGAGGAAGATGACGTGGTGGCCTTGACCGACGTGTTCGAATGGGCCCGCCCGCAGCAATTACCGGTGATCGTGTTTCCGGGTTGCGGGCATTTCTTCCACGGCCGGTTGCCTCAATTGCAGCGGGTGATCACCGGCATGTGGTCGACGGCGCCCGTCATCGCGGTTGCCGCGCCCTGACGCGACATGCTGCACCGGCCGCCGGCGCTTCCGCCCGAGGAACGCGCATCGCCAGGGCCGAGTCCGGCAGCGGCGAACGACGCCGGCCGGGACATCGTGCTGCGTGTCGCCGGCTTGCGCAAATCGTACGGGAGCAACGAAGTGGTGCGCGGCCTCGACTTCGCCATCCGCCGCGGCGAGTGCTTTGGACTGCTGGGGCCCAATGGCGCCGGAAAGACGACCACCCTGCGCTGCTGCCTCGGGCTCATCGATCCCGACGCAGGTGAAATCGAGCTGGTCGGCGAACCGGTCCCCAAATTCGCGCGCCGGGCGAGGATGCGCGTGGGCATCGTGCCACAGATGGACAATCTCGATCCCGATTTCACGGTGATCGAAAACCTGGAGATCTACGGCGGTTATTTCGGCATTACCCGGTCGCTGCTCGCCACCCGCATCCCGAAGCTGCTCGAATTCGCGGGCCTGACGAGCAAGGGCGACGTGGGTATCAGAACGCTTTCCGGCGGCATGAAGCGGCGCCTGACCCTCGCCCGCGCGCTGATCAATGATCCCGAATTGCTGGTATTGGACGAGCCGACGACGGGCCTCGATCCGCAAGCGCGACATCTCATCTGGGATGGCCTGCGGCAGCTTCTTACACAAGGCAAGACGATCCTGCTCACGACGCATTTCATGGACGAGGCCGAGCGCCTCGCGACCGGCCTCGCCGAGATCGATCACGGCAGCCTGATTGCGTCCGACACGCCCCGCGCGCTGCTGCAGGCGCAGGTCGAGCCCGAAGTGGTGGAGGTCTACGGCGACGAGGCCAAGGAATGGGCACAGACGCAAGGGCGCCGCCTGGCCATGCGTCTCGAAGTCGCCGGCGAAACCGCGTTCTGCTACACCCACGACCCCAAGCCGCTGCTGGAAGCGCTGGCGTCGGTCCACGGCGTGCGGTATCTGCACCGGCCGGCCAATCTCGAGGATTTGTTCATCAAGCTGACGGGCCGCGAGTTGCGGGATTGATCATCTTTTTACCGGAGCCCCCATGACCGCCGCAACGCTTTTCCGGGCCCCCGAGCTATCGCTGCGCTGGCTGCCGGTTTGGCGGCGCAATCTCCTGGTGTGGAGAAAGCTCGCGATCGCGAGCGTGCTCGGCAACATCGCCGATCCGCTGCTGTACATGCTGGCCCTGGGCTATGGCATCGGCGCCTTCATTCCCGAAGTGGGTGGCATGACCTACATCGCCTTCATCGGCACGGGCATGGTGTGCCAAAGCGCCATGTTCACCGCCAGTTTCGAAGGCATGTATTCCGCCTTCTCGCGCATGTTCGTGCAGCGCACGTGGGATGCGATCATCAATGCACCGATCTCGCTGGACGACGTGCTCTTCGCGGAGTGGATCTGGTGCGCCACCAAGGCGGTCATGTCGACGGCGGCCATTCTGGTCGTCATCCTGTTGCTCGGGTACGGCCACAGCGCGTACGCACTCTGGATCCTGCCGCTCGGATTCCTGATCGGCCTCACTTTTGGCGCCCTGGGCCTCATCATGAACGGACTCGCTCCGGGATACGATTTCTTCACCTACTTCTTTACCCTGGTGCTGACGCCGCAACTGCTGCTTTCGGGCGTGTTCTTTCCGGTCGCGCAGATGCCCGTCCCGCTCCAGGCCGTGGCGGGGCTGCTGCCGTTGAAGCACGCCATCGATATCGCCCGGCCGTTGCTCATGGGGCAAGCCCCCTCCGCCGTCCTGTTTCACCTGGGAGTGCTTGTTGTTTATGCCTGCGTGGCGTATTTCGTGGCGTTGGTGCTCACCCGGCGGCGATTGCTGAAGTGAGCCTCGCAGGCCACGCCCGACCGCCATGATCGATCGTTTTTTCACGCCCTGTCCGCGCGGGCTCGAAGCGGCACTTGCGGCCGAGCTCACCGCGCTCGAGGCCGAGTTCGTGACCCCGGCCGAAGGCGGCGTGGCGTTCGCGGGACCGCGCGAGCTCGTGTATCGGGTAAATCTCGAGTCGCGACTGGCGAGCCGCGTGCTGTGGCAGGTCGGGCATGGTCGTTATCGCGACGACGACGATCTTTACAAACTGGTGCAGAAGATCCCCTGGCCCGAGCACTTCCGGGGAGATCGCACCCTGCGCGTCGACGTCGCCGCCACGCGCTCGCCGTTGGCCAGCCTGGAATTCGCGACGCTGCGGATCAAGGATGCAGTATGCGATCTGTTCCGCACCGAGCGCGGCGTGCGCCCGTCGGTGGACAAGCAGCGGCCGGACATCCGCATCCATGCCTACCTGACCTCGCGCGAAGCAACGCTGTACCTCGATACCTCGGGTGAGCCGCTGTTCAAGCGCGGCTATCGCCATGACACCGATGCCGCACCGCTGCGCGAGAATCTGGCCGCCGGGCTGCTCGCGCTTTCGGGCTGGCAACCGGACATGCCCTTGCTCGATCCGATGTGCGGCAGCGGCACGATTGTCATCGAAGCGGCGCTGATGGCCGCCCAACGTGCCCCGGGTCTCGGCAGGACGTTCGGCTTTCAAAAGCTCGCATGGTTCGATGGACCGGTGTGGCAGCGGATTCGGCAACGCGCGCACGATCGCGTGCGTCCCGAACCATCGGCTCCGACGATCTTTGCGAGTGACATCGATTCTCCCGCGCTCGCCCGCACTGCCAGCAATGCTGCCGCCGCCCAGGTCAGGGCATGGCTGCAGGTGAGCCAGGCCGACGTACTCGGGCGTCCCGCGCCCGCGTCATCGGGCATTCTCATCGCCAATCCACCGTACGGCGTGCGCCTCGAAAACGATGCCCGAATGGCGGCGTTCTATCCGCGCCTGGGCGATGCCCTTAAGCAGCGCTTCGTGGGTTGGACCGCTTGTATTTTCACCGGGGACCTGCGTCTGGCCAAGCTCATCGGACTGAAGCCGTCCGCCCGGACGCCGCTTTTCAACGGCGCGATCGATTGCCGGTTGTTCCGCTTCGAGATCGTTGCCGGTCGCCCGAGCCGGTAGGTTTTGGTCCGGCGGATGACCCTCCGGCAATGCGTCGGTTCACAAACCGTGCACTGCCAATAGCTGGACCGCCTGAGGGCGCACTACACCCCGGGCAGTCGGGACGATTGCGAGTGATTCGTATAGGTCGGCCAGCTGGGAAAGTAGTCTGATGCCTCATTGCCCCAATTGCTCCAGTGGGGCCGCGGTCCTCTGGCAAAAAGCTCCAGAAACGGTGCCGGACTGCATGTTTCGATGAGGTCGTACAACTCATCCGGCTTTCGGGAGTGCTCGCGCTTTCGCGTTTTCATGAAATTCACTTGACGTCGTCCGGGAGCAAGGGTGCGGGCGTTCTTCCCGCGAACGCCGAACAAAACCAATTCGGTCACATTGCGGAAGTAAAAGCCGACGCCACGCCCATCAGGCCCGCCATCCTTGCGGATCTTGTGCCAGACGATATTGGTCTTGTAGTGGAATCCCCACGCTTCCATCACCCGCAGCCCCTCCAGCAAAAGCGCATTGGGAACCCAAAGGTAAAGATGAGCGGTTTCCTGTGCAAGCTTCTCTACCGGCATGCTGATGATGTCATTCAAAGTCATCGTGGCATAGCGGGCAAGCCGCTTGTGCTCCGGCGCCATCTTTCCGGTGCGGTTCTGGAACTGCCAGGGCGGATCAGCAAGAATCGTCGAAAAGCGTCGGTCGCCAAAATGGGCGGCGAGCCTTTCCGATGCAGGGGTCTGATTGGATTGCGGCATGTCAGTCTTCCACGTATAGGCCCCGACGGATTCCGAAAACCAGAATGGGGCACCCGCCACCGCTACCACCTTCGATTCTGGGCAGTAGTTTGCTCATATGGGTTGTTGAATTGCCGAAGCTCGAGCCTCTGCCGATGCCATCGAAAATCGCCTGCAGATCGTCACACCGTGTAACGATCACGCCTACCGATACGACGCGAAGATCGAACAGCAATCGAAAATTGTTCAGGTCACGGTCATAAAACGGATCTTTGTTATTCCATTCGATCTCGAGGGCGACCCCATTTTTGAAACAGTCGACGGCGTGCGTAGGTGACTCCGACCGCCTGCCGTCGACCAAAATTTCAGTTTGGAATTTTTTCTCGACCCACGTGCGTCCTAGAAGAAACGAATCAAGCGCTTCGGCGACTTTCGATTTTCGGCCGCCGCCTATCGTGATCCAGCTTCGGCGAAAACGAAACTCGGTGAGGGCGTCGATAATGTCGTGCCACTCCGACGGAAAGTCGTGGTGAAGAATGGCGCACGCGTGCTTCCATTCATGCACGTCGTAGTTTTCTATTATAAACGGCGGGAGGAGATCGATTCCCACGTTTCCTCTGGCGGCATGAATTCATTCTCAGCCTGCTCAAGGTAACGTGGAGCGATTATCCTGGTC
>JBDUCE010000002.1:0-21036 GCA_040003635.1 Betaproteobacteria bacterium | reverse complement strand
CCGTCGCGGTGCCCGCCAACCTGAAGTGCGGCCGTCCCGACCACGACATCATCCCGGCGGCCGATCCGGAGTGGGCGCCGCTGACCTTCACCTTCGCCGGCATCTGGGAGATCCAGCCCCATGCCCTGCACGAGCTCAAGGAGCCGGTGCAGGTCATCGACGTGCGCCAGCCCGATGAATACACCGGCGCGCTCGGGCACATTGCCGATGCCAAGCTCATCCCGCTCGGGGAGCTTGGACAGCGCGTGCAGGAGATCGACCGCGCGCGCCCGGTGGTGCTGGTGTGCCGGTCGGGTGCGCGTTCCGGCCAGGCCACGGTCATCCTCCAGCGCGCGGGCTTCGAGCGCGTTGCCAACATGACGGGCGGCATGCTGCGCTGGCGCAGCGAAGGCCATCCGGTGTCGCCGCAGTAGACGGTTTACTGCTGCCGGAAAAGGTAAGAATCCATCGACAGCGCGCTGCCGTCGTAGGCGCGCAGCACCGGCTCCGGGGTCGCGTTCTCGCCGGCCGCCCCGAGGGCGACGAAGAGGGGCAGGAAATGCTCTTCGGTGGGGTGCGCGCGCGCGGCCTCCGGAGCACGTTCCCGATACTCGACCAAAGCGTCGGTCGCATGCGCCAGCAGCGCATCGTTGAGCCAATCGGAAAACGCGCTCACGTAGGGGAGCGGCTCCGTTCGTTGGCGATTGGTCATCCAGTCGCGCAGATTGTGGGTGGTGTGTCCCGACGCGACGATGAGCACGCCATGCTCCGCGAGCGGTGCGATGGCCCTTCCGACGCGCAGGTGATGCGCCGGCCCGAGCTCGGGCTGCACCGATAACTGCAGCACCGGAATGTCGGCTTCGGGATACATCCACAGCAGCGGCGACCACGCGCCGTGGTCGAGACCCCGGCAGCTGTCGATGCCTGCCGCGATGCCTTCCCGTTTCAGAAGCTCCACGGCTTCGGTCGCCACGGAGGGCATGCCTGGTGCAGGATAACGAAGCTTGTAGAGCGCTTCCGGGAAGCCGCCAAAATCGTGAATCGTCTCCGGACGCTCGTTGCCCGTGAGCATCGGCACCGAAGTCTCCCAGTGTGCCGATACCATGAGCAGCGCGCGCGGTCGCGGCAGGGTGCGGCCGAGCGCTTGCCATGCCTCCCCGGCGGGACCGGGGGAGAGCGCGTGCATCGGCGAGCCATGGGACAAAAACAGCGTCGGTAAGGGCGCATGCATGGGTTACCTTTTTGTGGACACGACCACTGGTCGCCATTACGCGGAGGCGGTCCGCCGCCACCGCGGGAACGCCGGGGTCGGCGTTCCCTGACTGCACAGCACAACGGTTATTGCTTGATCAAGCCTTCTTGCTTGAGTGCCGCATGCACCTTGGGCCGCGCTGCGACGCGCGCCATGAATGCCTGCAGCTTGGGAAACGGGGTGAGGTCGACCTTCAGCATGCCGGCCCAGTTGGCGATCGTAAAGAGATAAATGTCGGCAATGCTGAACGACTCACCGGTGAGATACGCCCGTTTCGCCAGCGTTTCCTCGACGGTGCCGAAGCGCTTGGCAAGCTTGGCGCGGGCACTTTCCTGGGTCGCGTCCGGTGTCGAGGGATCCCACAGCGGGCCGAATCCCTTGTGAATCTCGGTGGCGATGAAGTTGAGCCATTCCATCAGCTGATAACGCTCTTTCCCGCCGGGGGTGGGCGCCAGCGTTCCCGGGCGGCGGTCGGCGATGTACTGCAACACGACGGCCGCTTCGGTCAGCTTCGACCCGTCATCGAGCACGAGCAGCGGCACGTAACCCTTGGGGTTGACCTTGTAATAGTCGCCGCCGTCTTCCAGGGTGTGCTTGGTGAGGTCGACGCGCGCGAGCTCGTAGGGCAGGTCCGATTCATTCAAGGCGATGTGGGGCGCGAGCGAGCAGGCGCCGGGTGCGTAATAGAGTTTCATGGGTTCTCCTGTGGGTGAGCAAAACGACCCACGAAGGATGGTCCTTGCCAGAGAAAGGATAAAGGCCAGCATCGTTGACAGACTGTTGCGCTGCACGCAACAATAGTCCCATGGACCGCTTCCATGCCATCACCGCGTTTTCGCGGGTTGTCGAAACCGGAAGCTTCGTGCGAGCTGCCGAGAGGCTGGACGTTTCAGTGTCGGCGGTGTCGCGGCAGGTCGCCGAGCTCGAGGCGCATCTCGACGCCCGGTTGCTCAACCGCACCACCCGCCGTCTCTCGCTCACCGAAAGCGGCCGGGCATTTTATGAGCGCTGCGTGCAGCTTCTGGCCGACCTCGAGGAAGCCGAGCAGTCGGCGCACGCCGGCACCGTAACGCCGCGCGGCACGTTGCGCTTGACCTCCTCGATCACGTTCGGCGCGCGGCACCTTGCCCCGGCCATCGCGGAATTCGTCACGCGCTTTCCGGAGATGCATTTTGACGTGGAGCTCTCCGACCGGGCGATCGACCTGGTCGACGAAGGGTTCGATCTCGCGGTGAGAATCGGTGCGATCGGCAGCCAGAACTTGGTCGGGCGCAAGATCGGCAACACGCGGCTCGTCTGTTGCGCAGCGCCTGCCTATCTCGCCCGTCATGGCGAGCCCAGGACGCCCGAGGCGCTGACCGCTCACGCCTGTCTCACCTACGAGTATTCGAGCACTCGCAATGTGTGGCGGTTTCGCGGTGCCGATGGCATCGAGCGCAACGTGAAGGTCGCCGGTCCCATTCATGCCAACAATGGTCGCTTTCTGGAGGCGATGGCGGTCGAAGGCGTTGGCATCATCGCCGAGCCCGACTTCATTGTCGGGCCCGACGTGCGCGCCGGACGCCTGGTGCGGCTGCTCCACGCTTACGAGCTGCCACCATCGACCATCTACGTCGTGTATCCCAGCCGGCGGCATCTGTCGGCCAAGGTGCGGGCGTTTGCCGATTTTCTGGCCGAACGCTTTCTGCGCTCGGCGTGGATGCTTCCCGAGCCGCCGAAAGTGACGCGCGGCCCCCGTTAACGTCATCTCCCGGCGGCGTTCGCGCGTTATGCTCGAGAGATGCTCGAAGCTTAGGCCCCGTCCAATGCGCCCGCGCCATGTACGCGGGCGTAGCATTTCGAGTGGCCGTTCGTGCGCGCTGCGCTCGAAAGTAACGACGGGCCGTCAAGCCCTTTCGGACTTACCGTCACCGCCTGGACCGACGTGATCAAACTGTTTGCATCCCTGCGTACCCTTGCACCTCGTGCCGCCGCATCGGCGTTGGCGGTGGCCGTTCTGGCCAGCGGCTGCGTGATGCTGGAAACCAAGGAGCGCGAGCTCATCTGGCGCCCGCTCCGGACCGCCGCGAGCTGGTACGGCGGCTTGCCCTCGCAGGTGCAGGATCTTTATCTGCCGGTGGGCGCCGGCGCGGATTCACCGAAAATACACGCATGGTGGTGGCCGGCCGAGGATCGCGGTGCACCGGCAGTCCTGTACCTGCACGGAGCGCGCTGGAACCTGACCGGGCAGTTGCGTCGTATCGAGCAGTTGCGTCAGTTCGGATTTTCCGTATTCGCGATCGACTATCGCGGCTTCGGCCAGAGTGACGGCGACCCGCCCTCGGAATCGACCGTGTACGAGGACGCCGGAGCGGCCTGGGCGTGGCTCGCGCAGCACCAGCCCGATCCCTCGCGACGCTTCATCTACGGACACTCGCTCGGGGGCGCGGTGGCCGTCGATCTTGCCGCGGCGTTGTCCGCAAACGGCGGGTCGGCGGGTGGGCTGATCGTGGAATCGTCGTTCACATCGCTCGCCGATGTCGCCGCCGAGATGAGCTATCGCTGGCTGCCGCTGGGCTTCATCCTCTCCCAGAAATTCGATTCCGTGAAAAAGATGGCGCAGGTCGCGATGCCGGTGCTGATCGTGCACGGTGCGAACGATACTTATGTGCCTTCGCGCCTGAGCGCGGCGCTCTATGCGGCCGCGCCTGCGCCCAAGAAGCTGCTGCTCATCGAAGGCGGTGGGCACAACAACAGCATGTGGCTGGGCAATGTCCAATACCGCGCGGCGATCGCCGAATTGTTCGGCTTGCCGACGACCGGCGACAAATTGGCCGGCGAATCCGTGACCGGCGCGACATCGCACGCCGGGGTGGCGAAGGCGGGACGTCGCGCCACGCGAGGCTGAAGCGCGCGTCTGTTGACCCCGGCTACCGGTGATTTACGGCAACTGAATCTTGCCCCCACCCATTGGCCCGCCGCCCATCCCGCCGCCGGTGAGGGCCGCGGCCGCGCCGGCGGGCGGCACGATCAGCGAAGACGATGCCTGCCGCCGCATTTCCTGTAATTCGCGGATCGCGCGCTCGATGCCCGTCTTGGCGGCGTCGCCATACCGGTCGATCGCCTCAGCCAGGTTGTCGGCCTCGATCTCGAAGCTCACCGGCAGCGGGCCCATGTTGGTCATGATCTGCGCTTCACCAAGATAGAGCGTCGGCCGCGACGCATCGGTGCCACCGTCGGTTTTGACCGGCACCATCACCCGCAGGGTGGCGGCCGTGCGGTCGGTGTAGATCTCTTCACGGTAAAGCGACGCGGGATCCATCGTGGTTTCGGGGGTGCGTGAGCTCGAACGATCGGCCATGGCGGCTGCTCCTTGTTTCGAAAGACGAATGTTAGCAAACCAGCCGGCGGCAAGCCGGCGCATCTTCGATAAATGAGGGCGGCGGCCGCCGAATAAAGAGTCCGCATTTGGCAGCGCGCCGGGCTCTCCTGTACATTCGAGCGCATCGATTCGCCTTCAGGAGGAGCCTCATGCTTCGATTCATCGCCCGGGGTTGCGCCGGTCTGCTGCTTGGCCTCTGCGCCCTCGTTGTGTGGGCGCAGGACTATCCGAATAAGCCCGTGCGCATCATCGTCCCGTTTGCTGCCGGCGGCCCGGCCGATATCTATGCGCGCTTCATCGGCCAGAAGCTCTCCGAATCCCTCGGCCAACCCTTTGTGGTCGACGACCGGCCGGGTGCGGGCTCCATCATCGGCACCGATGCGGTGGCCAAAAGCGCCCCCGATGGCTACACGCTGCTCATGATGTCGAACACCCAGACGGTCAACGAGTCGCTGGTCCCGAACAAGCCGTACGCGTTGATGCGCGATTTCGTGCCGGTCGCGCCCATCAACTATTCGGACCTGGTGCTGGTGCTGCATCCCTCGGTGCCGGCAAACAACCTCGCCGATCTGATCAAGCTCGCCAAGTCGAAGCCGGGCGCGCTCAACTATGCCTCGTCGGGCACCGGCACGCCGTATCACATGGCCGGCGAATTGTTCAAGGCGATGGCCGGCGTCGACATCCTGCATGTGCCGTACAAGGGAAGCTCGCAAGCGCGCACCGACGTGCTGGGTGGACAGGTACAGATGATGTTCGACGCGGTACCGACCATGGCCGACCACATCAAGACGGGCCGCGTCAAAGCGATGGGCACGTCCGGCAAGACCCGCTCTTCGGTGCTCGCCAGCGTGCCGACGATCGCCGAGGCCGGCGTGCCGGGGTACGAGGCGACGATCTGGCTGGGGATCGTGGCCCCGAAAGGCACGCCGCCTGCTGTGGTGAATCGCCTTAACGCCGAGATCGCCAAGGTTCTCACCCGCCCGGATGTGCGCGAAGAATGGGCGAAGCAGGGCGCCTTCCCGCTGGTGATGAAGACCGACGAGTTCGAGCATTACCTCAACGACGACATCGCGAAGTGGGAACGCATCGTCAGGATTTCCGGAGCCAAGCCCGACCAGTGAGGCCCGCGCAGTTTGCATTGACGGTCAATGGGCGCGCGTGCACGGTCGAAGCGGAGGGGGACGCGCCGCTCCTCGACATATTGCGCGACACCCTTGGCCTCACCGGTTCGCGCTTCGGTTGCGGGCTCGAGCAGTGCGGCGCCTGCAATGTGTTGCTCGACGGCCGGGCCGTGCCCTCGTGCACCCTGCCGCTGTCGGCGGTCGCCGGCAGGACGATCGTGACGATCGAAGGTCTCGGCACCCCCGCGAACCCGCATCGGGTGCAGCAGGCCTTCCTGGATGAGCAGGCCGCCCAGTGCGGTTATTGCACTTCGGGAATGATCGTGAGTGCGGCGGCCCTGCTGCAGCGCACGCCGGCACCGACGGCCGCCGAGATCAAGGCGGCGCTCGAGGGCAACCTGTGCCGGTGTGGTGCGCACAATCGCATCGTCCGCGCCGTCTTGCGCGCCGCACAGGCAACGAAATGAATCTCGCCTTTCGGTTGGCGGGAGCGGTGTCGGACGGGACACCGCTGCTGCCGGGCAGCCTGCAGGTCAATCGGCATCTTTCGTCATGGCTTCGCATGCGGCGGGAAGGTTTTGTCGAGGTCTACTCGGGCAAGGTGGAGCTCGGGCAAGGCATCTTGACCGCACTCGCGCAGATCGTCGCCGACGAGCTCGACGTGACCCTGGACCAGGTGCGCATGGTGCGCGCGTCGACGGCGCACAGCCCGGACGAGGCGGTCACGTCGGGCAGTCTCTCGGTGCAGGAATCGGGTCTCGCGCTGCGGCATGCGTGTGCGGAAACGCGCGCCATCTACCTGCGCGAGGCCGCTGCGCACCTGGGCGTTGCGGCGGCAGCGCTGTCGGTGGAGGGCGGTCGCATCACCGGTCCCGGCGGCAGCACCGATTACTGGACGCTGGCGAACGACTTGCTGCTCGACCGCGAAGCAACCGGTGCGATTGCCACCAAGCCCGCGGCCGAGATGCGGGTGATCGGACAATCGATTCCGCGCGACGATTTGCCCAACAAGGTATTTGGCGTGCCGCGTTTCATCCACGACCTGCGATTGCCCGGCATGTTGCATGGACGGATGCTGCGTCCGCCCTCGCCGGCTGCGGTGCTGATGGCGGTGGATACCACGCCAGTCGAGGCGATGCCGAATGTGCAGGTGGTGCGCGACGGCTCGTTCATTGGTGTGATTGCAGCGACCGAGCGCGCGGCGGCGCAGGCAGTGGACGCACTCGCCAAGGCGACGCAGTGGCGCGAGAGCGCAGTATTGCCCGACCAGGAGGCGCTCGGTCCGTGGCTCAAGGCGCAGCGAGCGGAGACCACGGTGATCGGGACCAAAACAGCGCTGCTTCCCCCGCAGATCGTGCGTACGTTGCGCGCCGCGTATACCAAGCCGTTCCTGGCGCACGCCGCGATCGGGCCGTCATGCGCGGTGGCGCAATGGCGCGATGGAGGGCTCGAAGTGTGGTCGCACAGCCAGGGTATCTTCAACCTGCGGCGCGACCTCGGTTTGGCATTGCACCTGCCGGCCGAAGTCATCGAAGTGCACCACGTCGAAGGATCCGGTTGCTACGGTCACAATGCCGCCGACGATGTCGCGTTCGATGCGGCCCGCCTGGCGCAGGCGGCCGATGGCGCTCCGGTGCGCGTGCAATGGTCGCGCGCCGATGAGCTGGGCTGGTCGCCGTTCGGCCCGGCGATGCGGGTCGAGCTCGAAGCCGATGTCGATGCCGCCGGCGCCATCGTCGGCTGGCGGCACGAAACCTGGAGCAACGGGCATAGCACCCGGCCGGGCCGCGCCAAGTCACCGGGTCTTCTAGGCAGCTGGCACCTGGACACGCCGTCCGAGCGCTTGCTGGCGATCAATGCGCCCCTGGCGGCAGGCGGCGGCGGCGAGCGCAACAGCGTGCCGTGCTACGACTTGCCCGCCTGGGAAGTGATCAGCCATCGCGTGCTGGAAATGCCGCTGCGGACCTCGGCACTGCGCGCGCTGGGCGCGTTCGCCAACGTATTTGCCATCGAATCGTTCATTGACGAATTGGCGGCGCTGGTGAAGGCCGATCCGGTGCACTTTCGGCTGCGCCACCTTCGCGACGAACGGGCGCGAACGGTGGTCGAGCGCGTCGCCGCCAACGCGCGATGGACGGATTGGAAGCGGCGAGAAGGAACGGGGCATGGCATCGGTTTCGCGCGCTACAAGCACACCAGCGCCTATTGCGCGGTGATTGCAGAGGTTGAAGCGGAGGCGGCCATCAGGGTGCGCCGGCTTTGCATCGCTGTGGATGTGGGCCAGGTCATCAATCCCGATGGCGTCATCAATCAGATCGAAGGCGGCGCGATCCAGGCGGCGAGCTGGACGATCAAGGAGGCGCTGCGATTCGACACCCGGCATGTGACCAGCGTCGATTGGGAAACGTATCCCATCTTTCGCTTTGCCGACGTACCCGAGGTCGAGGTCGACATCATCAGCCGGCCCGAAATGCCGTCGATGGGTGCCGGCGAAGCCTCGCTGGGACCGACCGCCGGAGCCATCGCCAATGCCGTGTGCGACGCGTTGGGATTGCGAATTCGGGATTTGCCGCTGACGCCCGAACGCATCATGGCGGCGATGGAATGACCGCGGCCTCGAGGGATCGAAACATGGCCAATACCGTCCTTCACCTCATCAGCGCCGGCGCGGCCAAGGGCCTGGTCGAGGCACTGGTCGACGAATGGGCCGCGTCGACGCAAATGACGATCGATGGCTCGTTCGGCGCCGTCGGTGCGATGAAGGACAAGCTCCTCGCCGGCGCGCCTTGTGACGTGCTCGTCCTCACGCAGGTCATGCTCGAGGAGCTCGCCGCCAGGAAGGCCGTCGTTGCGGATTCAATCCGTCCCTTGGGACGCGTGTTCACCGGTGTTGCCGTATGCAGCGGCGCCGCGAGACCCCTGATCGACAGTCCCGCTGCGCTGCGACAAAGCGTGCTTGCGGCCACCGCCATCTATATTCCCGATCCGCACCGCGCAACGGCCGGCATTCACTTCGCCAATGTTTTGAAGCAGCTCGGCATCGATGAAGTCGTGGCACCGCGGCTGCGCGCGTTCCCCAATGGCGCAGCGGCGATGCGTGAGATGGCGAGCGCGAACGATCCGGAAGCGATCGGCTGTACTCAGGTCACTGAAATCCTCTATACCGAACACGTCGCGCTGGTCGGATTGCTGCCGCCGGCGTTCGAGTTGGCGACGTTGTATTCCGTCGCGGTGTGCACCGGCAGTCTCGCGTGCGCATCGGCGCGCCGCTTTGCCGATTTGCTCGCCGGTGACTCGGCCGCCGCATTGCGCGCGCGGGGCGGGTTCCAACCTCCATCATCCGACCCCTGATCCCTTGCCGCGCGAGTCGTTGCACCTCAACGGGCTGCAGAGCAAACCAAGGCAGGCTAATTTCCTGCGTGAGAATCCCCCCACGCCGAAAGATCGGGGCGTTGCTCGTGCCATGACGTGACGGCCTGGAATGCGCGGCCGATCCGCACCAGCGACGCATCCGCAAACGGTCCGCCGATGACCTGCATCCCGATGGGCAACCCGTCGCCGGAAAATCCCGCCGGAAAGGACAGCGCACACGCTCCGAGATAATTGGCCGCACGGGTGAAGGTTGCGAGCGCGGTGCCGGACTCGTCGACCTCGGTGACGGGCGTGGCGGTGATGGGCAAAGTCGGCGTCAGCAGTGCGTCGCGGCCGCGCATCCATTGCGCGAAAGCGTTCGCGCTCCGGGTCTTGGCTGCCATCTCATCGATGTAATCGGCCGCGCTGATCCCCTGCCCTGAAAGCAGGCGCTGGCGCACCCACGGATCGAGTGGCAGTGCTTCGTCTTCGATCTTGCCCCGATGAAAGGCGTAGGCTTCGGTCGCGATCAGGCGGCCGTTGCGTCGCATGACATCTTCGAAATCCACGGGTGGTACCACTTCCTCGACCGTCGCGCCGCGATCGCGCAACACCGTGATGGTTTCGGCTCTTATGCGCAGCACGTCGGGGAGGGTCGACGCGGGCATGGCCTCGACCGCCAGCGCGGCGATGCGGCATCCGCGAAGATCGAGATCGGCCTTCAACGCGCCGCGAAAATCGATTTCGGGTCGATGCCAAGTGCGCTCGTCATCGGCGTCAAAGCCCATCATCGCGATCATGAGCAAGGCGGCATCGTCCGCCGTGTGCGTGAGCGGTCCGAGCGAGTCGAGCGTTCTCGACAGCGGAACCACGCCGGCCAGGCTGATCGTGCCGTACGTGGGCTTCAACCCGGTGAGATTGGTGAGCGCCGCAGGGATGCGAATGGAGCCGCCCGTGTCGGAGCCGATGGCGGCCGGGGCCAACCCAGCCGCGACCGCAACGGCGGATCCACTGCTCGATCCGCCGGGGACGCGATGCACGCCCGTATCCCACGGGTTCCACGGCGTGCCCATCGGCGCATTGCGGCCCCAGCCGCCGAAGGCAAACTCGACCATGTGCGTCTTGCCGAGCACGATCATGCCCGCGGCAAGCAGCCGCTGTGCGGCGACGGCGGTGTCGTTCGCCAGGCGCCCCTCCCAGGTGCGCGATCCGGCCGTGGTGACACGACCCGCCAGATGCATGAGGTCCTTGAGCGCAATCGGCAAGCCGTGCAAGGGACTGCGCGTCATGCCCGCCCGCCGCTCGAGGTCGGCGGCTTCGGCGCAGGCCAGTGCCTCTTCGGCGTAGACATCGATGAACGCGTGCAGGTGGCCATCGAGGCGGCGAATGCGATCGAGACAGGCCGCCACGAGCTCGCGTGAAGAGCATTCGCTCCGTGCCAACATGCCGGACAGCGCTTGCAATGATCGAAAGGGCAGCGCATCTTGCATGGGTGACCTCGGAATGGCGCCAACGCGACGAGGATAGCCGATGCGCGGAACTGCGGCTACTGCGCGGATCACTCGAGGAGGTTCGTCATGCGCGCGGCAAGGCCACCATTTCGCCGGCCGTGTTGCCGACCCTCCTGGCGACCGGTTGTCGGCCGGATTGTCTGCCAATCAGCGCTAGAATGAAGCCGCTTTTCACTCTCCAGGTTCGGAAGCCATCGTATGTCTTATCAATCCATGCTGGTTCATGTCGATGACGGTGAGCGTGCGGTGGTGCGGCTCGGTGCGGCCGCCCGGCTCGCCCGCAGCTTCGAAGCCGAGCTGATCGGCGCTTATGGCGTACCCACCGCGTCGCTGACGCCGTCGGTTTCGGCGATGCTGCCCGAGCGCATCGTCGCGCAGCGCATGCAGGAAATGGGGGAGGCGCAAGCGGCCGCCGAAGCGCTCTTTCGCGCCGCGGCAACACGCGCCCGGGTGGCGGCGCTCGAGTGGCGCGCGCCCGCCGGCGACGCCATTCCAGCCATCGTCGAGCATGCCCGATGCACTGATCTCGTGATCATCGGCCAACGGGACCCGGACGATGCGCAGCATGGCTTCAGCAGTGATCTCGCCAATGCGATGGTCCTGCAATCCGGCCGGCCGGTGCTGTCCATCCCGTTCGCGGGGGCGCCCACTGCCATCGGCAAGACCGTCCTGGTGACCTGGAACGGCAGCCGGGAATCGGCGCGCGCAGTGGCCGACGCCATGCCGATGCTCGCCCGCGCCGAAAAAGTATGCGTGCTCTCGATTGTCGTGAAGAATGACGAGACGGCGGCAGAAAGGCACGCCGACCAGCGGCTGCTCGCCTGGTTGCGCTATCACGGCATCGCCGCCGTGTCGCGGCACCATCACATCCCGGACACCGACGCCGGTGAGTTGATCCTGTCCCAGGCGGCGCAGGTCGATGCGGACCTGCTGGTCATGGGCGCTTACAGCCATTCGCGCGTGCAGGAGATGGTGCTGGGCGGTGTGACGCGGCTGGTGCTGGATACCATGACCGTGCCGGTGCTGATGTCGCATTGAGGACGGACAGCGCGCTCCCGCAGTGCAGGAAATCCGCAAAGCTTCGCCTGGCCGAACCATCGATGATCGCAATGAGTGCGATCACCGTGAAATCACGCCGCTTACCCCTGCATCACCCTTTGCCCATGCTCCCGCGTCGCATGAAACGCCACCTTGGGCCAGCGATCGATCGTGACCTGAAGGTTGTACTTGTTGGTGGCGAGAAACACCGGGTTGCCGTCGACGTCGGCGGCCATTGAAGCGGCCTGCTCGCGCTCGAAATTGCGCCGGGTCACGTCGTCCGGAAAGACCAGCCACCGCGCCGTCGAGATACTCGCGGGATCGTAGAGCGCGTCCGCCTTGTATTCGCGCGCCAGTCGATCGGCGACTACCTCGAACTGCAGCTGCCCCACCGCACCGAGCAGCAAGGTCTTGCCTTGCGCGGTCTCGAACACCTGGATCGCGCCTTCTTCGCCGAGCTCCTGCAAGCCCTTCTGCAGTTGCTTCGATTTGAACGGATCGCGCGGGCGCGCGACGCGAAAGAGCTCTGGCGCAAAGTAGGGAATGCCCTTGTAGGCGAGCGCTTCGCCTTCGCTCAGCGTATCTCCGATCTGCAACTGGCCATGGTTGTGAATGCCGATGATGTCGCCGGCGACGGCATCCTCGCTCGCCACCCGTTCGTTCGCCATGAACGTGAGTACGTTGCCGAGCTTCATCTCGCGCGCATTGCGCAAATGCCGCACCTTCATGGCCGGCGTATAGCGCCCGGAGCAAACGCGGAAAAATGCAATGCGGTCGCGATGCCGGGGATCCATGTTGGCCTGGATCTTGAACACGAATCCGGAAAACGGCGCCTCGGCGGGATGTACTACGCGCAGGCTCCCGTCACGCGGTTGCGGCGGCGGCGCCCATTCAACCAGCGCGCGCAGGATTTCCTGGACACCGAAGTTGTTGATCCCGGAACCAAAAAATACCGGGGTCTGCCGGCCGGCGAGAAACTCCGAAAGCTCGAACGGGTGACTCGCGCCGCGGACCAGACCGACGTCGCGCCGCACGATTGCCATCTCGTCGGGAAACAGGGCGTCGAGGCGGGGGTGGCCAAGGCCTTCGATGCGCTCGGATTCGCCGCTGCGCCGCTCTTCGCCGGCGGTGAATCGAATCAACCGGTCGTGGATCAGATCGAACACCCCGCGAAAGGCCTTGCCCATGCCGATGGGCCACGTCACCGGCGCGCAATCGATCCTGAGCACCGCTTCGATCTCTTCGAGGAGCGCAATCGGCTCGCGCACTTCGCGGTCCATCTTGTTCACGAAGGTGATGATCGGCGTGGCGCGCAGCCGGCACACTTCGAGCAGCTTGATCGTCTGCTCTTCGACCCCTTTCGCGGCATCGATCACCATGACGGCGGCGTCGACGGCGGTCAGCACGCGATAGGTGTCTTCGGAGAAATCCTGGTGGCCGGGCGTATCGAGTAAATTGATGGTGTGGCCCAGGTAATCGAATTGCATCACCGAGCTCGTCACCGAGATGCCCCGCTGTTTTTCGACTTCCATCCAGTCGGAGGTCGCATGGCGCGAGCTTTTGCGCGCCTTGACGGTGCCGGCGAGCTGGATCGCCCCGCCGAAGAGCAGCAGCTTTTCGGTGAGGGTGGTCTTGCCCGCGTCCGGATGCGAGATGATGGCGAACGTGCGCCGCTTGGCGACGTCGCGCAGGAGATCGGCGGGGAAGGCAGGTCCGTTCATGATAGGCGTGGCGCCAAGGCCGGCGCGCGTTGCTGAAAACAAAAACCGCCGGCCGAGGGCGGCGGGCGGTGGATAAGGAATTATACCTGCTGGCGCACCGGCGATTCAGTGCGGCCGAAGGGTACGTAACGGGCTCATCATGGCAGCGCTCCGATGACCGGGCCGGTGCCGGATCGAATCATTCGCAAACCTTAACCTTGATCGAGGAGAACATCATGAAGTGCACTACGACGATCATCGCCGTCATCGGCTTGTGGAGCGCCGCCGCGGCGGCCGAGCAGATTGGCTGCACGTCGACCACGTTCCGGCTTTTTGGAGCCAATGATCGTGTGTGCATTTCGGCGTTCGACGACCCGCATATTCCCGGTGTTTCGTGCCACGTGAGCCAGGCGCGCACCGGGGGCGTGAAGGGCTCGCTCGGTCTCGCCGAAGACCCGTCGCGCTTCGCCATCGCCTGCAGGCAGACCGGGCCGATCACGTTGCCGGACAAACTGCCCAAAGAGGAAAGCGTTTTCAGCGAGAACACCTCCATCCTGTTCAAGGAAACCAAGGTGGTGCGCATGTACGACGAAAAGCGGCGCACGCTCGTCTACGTGGCGATCAGCCGCAAGGTGATCGAAGGCTCGCCGATGAATTCGATCTCGACCGTGCCGGTGATGCCGTGGCAGGGGCGATGAACCAACCAGCAAAAGCGCAGTGGTCGCTGTCCCGGCAGGGCTGGCCGCGCAGTACGACGCGTGTATATTGAGTGTACCTCGAGGCGGCGAAGGCATTCGTCAGCGCCACGGAATCGAAGACCGCGATGAAGGGCGCCGGCGTGATAGGGCGCCCCACCGTGTGGATTACCCCGCCATACCTGATCGCACTATCTTGTGAGGAGGATGCCATGACCACAGTGGTTGCTGCGCACGCAGTCGGTGATATGAAAACGTGGCTTGAAGGCGGAGATGAGCGCAAGGCGTTGTTCAAGGGCTTTTGCTCCAGCTACCGCATTTTCAAACATGCCACCAAGAACCAGGTGTGTCTGGTCTGGAACGATGTGGATCTGGATAAGATGAAGGCCATGATGACCTCTCCCGCGACAGCCGCGGGAAAGGCCAAGCACACTGTTATCGACCCCATCGAGATCTACGTCGAGGTTGACGGGGGAACCTAGCCCGCCTCCACACGGCGCTCGCTCACCAGCAGATCGTCGAGGCCTGGAAGACGCATGATGCGTCTCATCGCCCACCTCGACATGGATGCGTTTTACGCCTCCGTCGAGTTGCTGCGCTACCCCGAGTTGCGGGGCCGGGCCGTGGTGATCGGCGGCGGGCGCCGGCACCAGCCCGACGAGACCGCGGACCCGACGACGGGAGTGGTTACCCGGACGTTCCACACGCTCCACGGTTACACGGGGCGCGGCGTCATCACCACGGCCACGTACGAGGCGCGCGCGCTCGGGTTGCATTCGGCGCAAGGCATGATGAAGGCGGCGTTACTCGCGCCGGATGCGATCCTGTTGCCGGTGGATTTCGACGCCTATCGCCAATACTCGCACCGCTTCAAGGCGGCCGTGCGCGAAATCGCGCCCACGATCGAAGACCGCGGCATCGACGAGATCTATCTCGACCTCACCGCCGAAGTTGCGGCCGATTCCACCGACCGACCATCGCCACGCGTTGATCATTGCGCCGATGGCATCGACGACACCACGCCGTCATGGTCCGAGGCCGACGAGCCCTCGCCCGCCTGCTGGAGCCGCGCGCGCGATCTTGCGCGAAGTCTCAAGGACGCCGTACGCGCGACCACCGGCCTGACCTGCTCGATCGCGGTGGCGCCGAACAAGCTCCTTGCCAAGATCGCATCGGAGCTCGACAAGCCGGACGGCCTCACCATGCTTCGCGCCTCGGACATCCCCGCGCGGATATGGCCTTTGCCTGCGCGCAAAATCAATGGAATCGGCCCCAAGACCAGCATCAAGCTCGATGGCCTGGGCATCCGCACCATCGGCGAGCTTGCGGCGGCCGATCCGGCAGGGCTCGCGGAACACTTCGGCACCAACTATGGCGCGTGGCTGCACGACGCCGCGCACGGTCGTGACGAGCGCGCGGTCGTCACCCATAGCGAGCCCAAGTCGATCAGTCGCGAGCTTACCTTCGAGCGCGATCTCCACGCCCAGCGCGATCGCGACGAGCTGGCGCGGATTTTTACCGACCTCTGCGTAGGCCTGAGCGAAGATCTCCGGCGCAAAGGCTACGCCGGCCGAACGATCGGCCTGAAGCTGCGCTACGACAACTTCAAGACAGTCACCCGCGACCAGACCATCGCCTCGCCGACGCAGGACGCAAGTCTGATCCGCCGCACTGCCGGCGAGTGCCTGAAGCGCGTTGCACTCGATCGGCGGATCCGCCTTCTGGGGGTCCGGATGGGCGCGTTGCTGCCCTCCGCCTCGATCGCGGCCGCTGGCGGTCCCGAAGTGCGAGAGCCGACCCCGTCCTTGTTCGATTAGGCCGGCCGTTGTCGGACGTCAGGTTCTGTCCGACAGTCGATTAGGACCGTCCGCTTGAATCTATCGACACAGGACGGTATCCAACGGATCTGATACCCGCGATGCTGAAACCGGTTGCGTTCTCCCGACGCGTCATTGAAAGGAACGGTCATGAAGAAAATACTCGTACTCGGTGCGGCTGCACTCGCGCTGGGGGGCTGTGCCGCAGGCCCTTATTACGACGGCGGCTACGGATACGGCAACGGCGGCTACAACAATGGCGGCTACTATGACGGGTACTCCGGCTATGGCTACGGCGCCGGCCCGTCGGTATCGCTCGGCTATTACTATTACGACAACGACGGCCGTCGCCAATGGCGCGACGGGCGCGATCGCGGAGATGGCGACAACCGATGGCGCGGGCGAGACGGCAACAACGATCGTGGCGACCGCCGGGACGGCAACGATCGACGGTACGGGGGTGTGCGCGACAGCACCGGCGCGCCGGTTGGCGGGTACCCCGATCCTCAGCATTGACGATCGTCGAGCGCCTGGGTGGAACCCGGCTAGTAGTCGATCGGGTGCGGGTTGGTTAGCCGATTGCGGGGGCGGCCCCACTGCCGCCCCCATGCTGAGACCGCGCGGAAGCTCAGCCGCCCTCTTTCTTCGGCGGTTTGAGAAATAGCGTGGTCCAGAGCTTCTCCCACTTGTCGCCCTCGTCGAGCAAAATCCCGGGGTCGATCAACTGAAAACGGAGCTTGTTCAACGGACTTTCCACGGTTAGGTTGGAGGGTGCCCGCTCGTGCGCACGGATGATTTCCTGGCCGTCGCGGGATAGCACGAAGTCAACGAACAGCAGTGCCGCGTGCGGATGCGGTGCATTGCGCGACACGGAGATGCCCGAGGCCCGGCCGAACGTGGGCTCGAGCGCTTTCCACGCGACCGGTGCCCCCTTGCTGATCAGCCGCTGGATGTCATGGTTGTAAATGCTCGCGGCGAGCGGAATCTCGCCGGAGGCCACGAGCTCGCCCATGAGCGAATGACCGGTGCGCATCTGCGGTCGCAACGCGGCAAGTCTCCGGAAGTATTCCAGGCCTTTCGTCTCGCCCATCGCCTTCACCAGGGAGGCGAACCAGTCCACGTCATTGGCCTCGATCCCGATTCGTCCCATCCATCGCGGCTGCAGCAAATCGTCGTAGGTATTGGGCACTTCACCGGGCGGCACCAGGTTGGTGTTGTAGCCGATGACGAAGAAGTTGAATCGGTCCGGCGCGAATTGCCGGTGCTTGGGCAAGGCTTGCGGGGGTAGATCGGCCAGCGCCGGACTCCAGAATGGCGCCAGAATTTTCTCGCGTACCAGTTGCTCGAGCTCGGGGCTGTTGGTTTCGGCCACGTCGAAAGTGTGCCGCCCCGCCCGCGCCTCCGCGACTGCGCGCTGGACTACCTTTTCGCTGCTGCTGCGCCACAGCGTGACTTTGACGCCATACTTCTTTTCGAAGGCGTCGGTCAGCGGTCCCGAATCCTTGAGATTCATGGTCGTGTAAAGGACGACGCTGCCTTCCTGCTTCGCGCGCTCAACGAGGCGTGCGCTGCGATCCGGACCCTGGTAGTCGTATATTTCGGCGTTGCCCGCACGCGGCGGCGTTTGCGCCAAAGCCCACGGCGCGATCATCGCAGCGATAACAGGCAGAACGAACGCCAGGCGCCGCCGGGAGCGGCTACGCAGTATGGGTTGCACGTTTTTCATGATCGCTCGTAATTGTCGCTGCAGATAGGCAGGCTTCCAGACTGGCGCAACGGTTGGATCGCCCCGACGCCGACCGGGGAGGTTGCAAGGCTGGATCAGCGGCCCAAGGACGACGGTACGGTGATGGTAGCGTATCGATTGACCGTCGTGGAGGGACGATCGACGGCACCATCGCGGCGGTGTGAAACTCGACGGGTGAGGCGCATCACCGCGAATACCCATTCCAACGACGGATAGACGACCCATGATTACCAGAGACAATCCAGGCCTCATCGCAGTGATCAAAAACCGGCTCTATACGGCGGTAGTATCGGACGTGCTGGACGAGCTCGGATTCAGGGACCAGGCCATGCCAGCGACGATCAGGCCCCTCGACGACGCGTGCGTCCTGGCGGGATTTGCGCGCACGGGTCTCTACCGCGAGGTGTATCACATAGCCCCGGACGAGAATCCATACGAGCTGGAGATCGCTCTCATCGATGACCTCCGGCCGAATGACATCGTGGTGCTGGGTTGCGGCGGCTCGAAGCGGATCGCGCCCTGGGGTGAGCTCCTGACCACCGCATCCCGGGCACGCGGCGCGGGTGGATGTGTTACCGACGGCCTGGTGCGCGACATCCGCCGGATTCGCACGCTCGGGTTTCCGGTATTCCACGGCGGCATTGCGCCCCTCGATTCCAAGGGCCGCGGCAAGGTGGCGGAAATCGACGTTCCCATCGCCTGCGCCGGTGTGCTCGTCCATCCCGGTGACCTGATGATCGGCGATGCGGACGGCGTACTTGCGGTGCCGCAAGCCGTCGAGGCGCAGGTCGTCGAGCGCGCACTCGCTAAAGTCGCCGGCGAGACCCGGACCCGCGAGGAGCTCGAAGGCGGTTCCAAGCTCGCGGAGGTATTCGCGAAATACAGGATTCTTTAGCGCAGCGAAATCCTTGATCCGGAGTGTTGCGCCGCCGTGGGTGGCTGCCGCCTTCGGGGAGGCGTGGTGCGTTGGGGTGCGCGTTGTGGAGTCTGGCGGTCCGACCGAAAACGGGGTGCCGTGGCCAAGCCGCTCTTCGATTAACCGGTCAGTGGGCGCAAACTTACGGGCTGCATCGCCGGATCCCTGCCGTGCGTCGAGCCGGGAAGCGAGACACATCCAGCGGATTGCCGGACATCGAAATGTCCCGCGGGGATGATCAGCACCGCATTCTTCCGCAGTGCAGCGAAGCGCGGTCGAATCCATTGCAGCGTGCGCCTGTCATCGCCTTGCGCGCCTTGCGCGTTATTACAGGTGGATCCTCAAAGGAGGTGGAAATGAAGAACCTTCTCGCGCTCGGCGCCCTGGCCTTCGCGTTGACCGGCTGCGTGGCGGTACCCGTCGGTGACCCGTACGGCTACAACGGATACACGCCATATCGATCCGACGGCTACGCCTACGCCCCGGGCTATAGCTACGACTACTACGGATATGGTTATGGGGGTTATGGCTATGGGCCTGGCTACTACGGTCCCGGTTACTACGGCGCCCCCCTTTTCCTGAGCGGCAGCTTCTTCTACCGCGATTTTCGCCGGGACCACGATTTCCGCCGTGGTCATCGGGGATGGGGCGGATGGCAATCCGGAGATCGCGGCGACGCGCGCCGCTGGAGCGGTACGTGGTCGGGCCGTGGTGGCAACGGGCTGAGCAGCAGCGCGATCGGACACAATCGTGGCGGAAGCGGCGGCAGGCGGTAGCGCTTTCGGCGGTTGCTTCGGTTTCACGCGCCGGCGTACGTAGCTCCGGCTCGATTTCGGCTGACGGCTCGCTGCCGCGATGGCAAAATCGGGGCGATGGATTGCCGTGACATCACCTTCGGATTCGCCTACCGGCGCGACGCTGAGACCCTGGCGCAGATGTCGCGCGATCTGGTCGAGGCGGGTCTCGGCTGGTCATACCAAGCGCACCGCGTCGCGGAGCTCATCGCCGATCCGGAAACCGTGACACTCGTTGCCCGTGACGGCAGTCGCCCGGTCGGCTTCGGCATCATGAAGTACGGCGATGAGCGCGCGCACCTCGTCCTCCTCGCCGTTTCTCCGACGCACCAGCGCCGCGGCATTGCGCGCCGCACGATCGGGTGGCTGTTGGAGTCCGCCAAGGTGGCAGGTATGTCGTCAGTCCATGTCGAGCTGCGCGCCGACAACCGGCCTGCGTATCTCTTGTATCGAACCCTCGCATTCGGCGAGACGTTTCGCGTGAACGGCTACTATCGCGGGCAGGAGACGGCGGTGAAGATGGTGCGGGTGTTGCGAGGGCCGGCCATTCGCTAGTAATGCCCTCCGTGCCCTGCTGCCGGCGCCCTGCGCACCTTCTGCTCAGGCTTGAGCGTAAGCGTCCAGGCGACCTCCGCCTGCTTGACCTTGGCCAGATCAACCCTCTTCTTCGTCGCCTCCTCCGCAACGTCCGATTGCGGATGCCACACTCGATGTTTGTCATGGGTAGCGGTACGCAATGGATAAGGTGAGCGCGCGGTCGTTGTAGGCAATCCCGTAGACCGCGCGAGTACGATTGTCGACGTAGGCGAAATTGATCGACGATCGCTCCGACAGTCGGGGCGCTTTGTCCCTGCAAAATCGAATACGCGACCCGAATAGCCGGGGGCGGTTGCAAGGTCGCTCTTGCCATACCGGCGGTCGAGTGCCACGCCGACGGCCGCGTCGAACCGTTCCGAAAAGCGGCGACCGATCTCGGCGCCCATGCGAAGACGATTGCTGTCGCGAACATTCCCGCGATAGTCGTCGTGCGCGATGGACACGCTTGCCAGGACCCATGGAAACGTTGGCGCCCAAGCCGAACTTGCGTTTGTAGACCGCGGTGCCGCCGATCGAATTTGTCGGCCACAGAATCGGCGGGCAGGCAAATTGCTTTGTTGCCGGTGCGCAGCCGCAAGCCGATACCTTGGCGACTTGAGACCAAGCGGTGGCACAGCCCTGCTGCCGCTTGCGCGACGGATGTGACCTTGCGCGGCAACCCGACCCACCCCAATCGAACAACGCCACCATGGGCCCTCGTACCCTCCAGACCCGAATCCTCGCCCTGTTCCTGCTGCTGATGCTGGTAGTGCAGGTGGGCGGCTTCGTGCTGGTCAATACGGTCGGGGTGGCGGCGGCGCGCAAGAGTATCGGCGAAGAGCTCATCGCGGGCACTGCGCTATTCAACCGGCTTTTGGAGCAGGACCGCCTGCGGCTGGTGCAGGGCGCGCGACTGCTTTCCGCGGACTACGCGTTCCGCGAGGCGATTGCGAGCGGCGACAGGGCGACGATCGGCTCGGTGCTGGCCAATCATGGCAAACGTATCGACGCCGCGCTGATGATGCTGATCGGTCTCGACCGCAAGGTGATCGCCGATACCGTGGACGCGGGCTCCAACGAGCCATTCTTCTTTCCCAGGCTGCTCGCCGACGCCCAGGCGCAACAACAGGCCTCGGCCATCGTGGTGGTGCGCGGCCAGTTGTATCAGCTCGTGATCG
>JBDUCE010000141.1:0-6277 GCA_040003635.1 Betaproteobacteria bacterium | reverse complement strand
GTCTCGGCTTCATGTTCGTATTCATGAAAATCGTGTACCTGTCGCTCCCCATCGGGCAGCCACCGTTTGCCGCCATCTCCCTCGCGCTGATGCGTTTGATGGCGATCCGGTGATCGCGAGTTTCTCTTGATCGAGGTCGCGCACCATCTTGCGGGCGGCTTTGTCGATCTGCTGCAGGCCGCGAACCTGCTGGCACTCGGTGTCGGTCTCGTGGTCGGCATGCTGGTGGCAGTGCTGCCGGGACTCACCCTGGTCATGGGCGTGGTGCTGGCGCTGCCATTCACGTATGGCATGCCCATCACGCCATCGATCATCCTGCTGACCGCCATGTACATCTCGGGCACCTATGGCGGGGCGATCACCTCCATCCTGTTTCGCATTCCGGGCGAGCCGATGGATGTGCCGCTGCTGTGGGATGGCTGGTCGATGGCGCATGCCGGAGAGCCTGCGCGCGCGCTGGGATGGACGCTGTTTGCCGCACTGACCGGAGGACTCATCACCGCCACCGTGATGGTGACCCTGGCGGTGCCCTTCGCCAGAGTTGCTCTGACTTTCGATTCGCCGGAGTACTTCTCGATCGTGCTGTTCGGGTTCACGAGTGTCGTGACATTGGGCGGCGGCTCGCTTGCGAACGCGCTCATCAGCCTGTTCCTCGGCATGCTGATCGCCACCGTAGGCGTCGATGAAATCTACGGCGTGGACCGCTTCACTCTCGGGATCGACATGATGCGCGACGGCATCGGTTACCTGCCGGTGATGGTCGGGGCGTACGGCGTGGGCGAAGTCCTGGTGCGCTTGGAGCAGGGCTTCGCCTCCACGCCGATGGCGGGGGGAGGCACGATCAAGACGCGCATTCCGAGTCTCGCCGAAGCGTGGAAGATCCGCGGCACGTTCGCCCGTTCGGCGCTGGTCGGCGTGATCTGCGGCATCATCCCCGGTGCCGGGGCGACCATTGCTTCGTTTGTGGCCTATGGCGTGGAAGGTCAATACGGCCCGCGGCGGCGCGAGCTCGGCAAGGGCATTCCCGAAGGCATCGTGGCGCCGCAAGTGGCCTCCACCGCCTCCGTGGGCGGCCACATGGTGCCGTTGCTAACGCTCGGCATACCCGGCAGTGGCGCCACCGCGGTTATTCTCGGCGCGTTCCTGTTGCATGGGGTGCAGCCCGGTCCACAAATATTCACCACGCAATCGGCGCTGGTCTACGCCATCTTTGCTTCGACCTTCGCTGCGGTCATCGGCATGGGCCTGCTCGGCTATTTCGCCATCCGGCCGCTGGTCAAGGTGCTCTACCTGCCGGAAGCCATCGTGTCGGTGTTCGTGATCATGTTCTGCCTCATCGGCGCTTATTCGGAGCACAACAATTTGACGGACCTGTGGATGATCGTGATCTTCGGCGTGGTCGGCTACCTCTTCGAGCGCTATCGTTTTCCCATTGCGCCGATGGTGCTGGGATGCATCCTCGGGCCCATCGCCGAGACGTCGTTCCTCACCTCGATGATCAGCTACCAGAACGACTGGACGATTTTCTTCGTGCGCCCGGTGAGCGGCGTCGTGCTGGCGCTCGCCGCCGTCGCGCTCCTGTTCCCGTTTTACAGCCGCTTTCGGCGCAAGCCCCACATGGCTGCGGAAACCCCGTGAGCGCAGGCGCGGAGAGGATCGATTCCATCCGGGCGAGCTATCTGCAAATTCCGCTCGAACGGCCCTACCGGCTGTCGTTCGGGCCGGTCACCCATTACGACACGATCCTGCTGCAGATGAACGCAGCCGATGGTCGCAGCGGCTTTGGCGAAGCCACGCTGCTGACGGGCTACACCGACGAAACAATTGCCGAGAGCTGGGATCTCACCAGGGAGTTGGTGTCCGTGTTTTGCGGAAAAAGTCCCGCCGAAATCGTCAGCCGGCTCGATCGACTGGCGTACCGGGCGCCCTTCGTTTGCACGGCATTCCACACCGCCCTCGACATGCTTTGCGGGCACCCTCTGCTAAGTGTTGCGGCGACCACGCGGGTGCCGATCCTCGGGCTGCTGCAGGGCGAGGATGAATCAGGCCTGCGCCACGATTTCGACCGCTTGTGCGCCGCCGGTAATCGCACGGTGAAGGTGAAGGTTGGCTTCGATGTTCATGCCGACCTTCGCCATCTGGCGCTGATTCAGAAGGTGGTGGCGGGCCGGGCATTGATCCGGGTCGATGCCAACCAGGGCTTCAGCGCAGACGACGCGGCGGCTTTCATAAACGGTGTCGATCCGGCCGGGATCGAGCTTTTCGAGCAGCCGTGCGCGGCCGGTGATTGGGCTGCCCACCGATGCGCCGCCGCGGCCGCAGCGCGCACCGGTTTGCCGTTGATGCTCGACGAGTCGATCTATGGGCTTCCCGACATCGAGCGGGCCGTCGACGAGAACGCCTGTACGTACCTCAAGGTCAAGCTGATGAAATTCGTGAGCCTCGACGCGCTCGTTGCCGCCATCGAGCGCATTCGCGCGCTGGGCAAGCGCGCCGTGCTGGGCAACGGGGTTGCGGGCGATGTCTCGTGCTGGATGGAAGCGTGCGTCGCCGCGCGCCACATCGACAATGCGGGCGAGATGAATGGTTTTCTGAAAGCCCGGCGGATGCTGCTGGCGCCACCGCTTCGCTTCGAGCAGGGAGACATCGTGCTCGAGCCCGGCGCTGCGCCGGCCCTCGATCCCGCGGGGATCAAAGCCTACCAGCGCGATGGCGTCGCCCAGCGCCAGGAGCTTCATTGATGGGTGCGCGCACCCTCGTCACCGGCGTCATCGGCGCGGATACGCATATTGTCGGCAACCGCATTTTGAGCATGGCGCTCGAGGAGGCAGGGTACCGGGTGATCGCGCTCGGCGCGCTGACGCCCGCCACGGATTTCGTCAAAGCCGCCATCGAAACCGCCGCCGACGCGATCCTGGTGTCGTCGCTTTATGGCCAGGGCGAGCTCGACTGCCGCGGCTTTCGCGATTTGTGCGTCGAGGCGGGGCTCGACGACATACTGCTTTATGTCGGTGGCAACCTCGTGGTGGGCAAGCAACCGTGGCCCGAAGTCGAGCGCCGATTCCTGGAGATGGGCTTCGATCGCGCGTTTCCACCGGGAACCCGGGTCGAGGATGCGCTCGCGGCGCTGGCCGCGGATTTCGACCGTCGCGATGGTGATCCACCACCGCGATGAGCCTTTCCCTGCTCATCGATTTCGGCAGCACCTACACCAAGCTGCGCGCGCTCGACCTCGACGCGGGCGCGGTCGCGGCCACCGCCCAGGCGCCGTCGACCGTGACCACCGATGTCAATGTCGGCCTCGATGCCGCGTTGTCGCTGCTCGCACGCGAGTTGGGAGGATTGCCGCATTTCAGGCACCGGCTCGCCTCCAGCAGCGCTGCTGGTGGCCTGCGCATGGTGACGGTGGGGCTGGTGCGCGAGTTGACGGCCGAGGCTGCCCGCCAGGCCGCGCTCGGGGCAGGAGCCAGGCTGGTCGGAAGCTTCGCCTACCGGCTGATCGCGGCGGATGTCGCGCACATTGCCGCGCTGTCACCCGATATCCTGCTGTTGTGCGGCGGCACCGATGGCGGCAACAGCGAAGTCATCCTGCGCAATGCGCGCGCGCTGGCGGAGAGCGGATTGTCCTGCCCGATCGTGGTCGCGGGCAACCGCGAGGCCACCGACGAAGCGACAGCATTGCTGAGCGCCGCCGGAAAGATGGCGCTGCCGACCGCGAACGTGATGCCGGCACTCGATCACCTCGATATCGAGCCGGCGCGCGCGGCCATCCGTGATATTTTCATGCGACGCATCGTGGCCGCGAAAGGGATCGATCGCGCCAGCGCACGGTTGGACCACGTGCTGATGCCAACCCCCGCGGCGGTGCTCGAAGGCGCCCGCCTGCTGGCCGATGGCTTGCCGTCGCGGCCGGGGCGCGGGCCGCTCGCGGTGGTCGATCCGGGAGGAGCGACCACCGATGTCCATTCGATCGGCGTCGGCGAGCCCTCCGAGGCGGGCGTCATCAGGTATGGTTTGCCCGAGCCTTATGCCAAGCGCACCGTCGAAGGCGATCTCGGTATGCGCTACAACGCCGCGACGATCGTGAGCGCGGCGGGGCTCGACGCCATCGCGGCGGACGCGGGGCTCACGGCCGCAGCAGCACGCGCCGAGCTCGATCGGGTCGTCGCCGACGTCGGCGCCTTGCCGGAGCGCGAGACGCAATTTCGTTTCGACGAAGCGCTGGTGCGGGCAGCGATCAAGCTCGCCATGACGCGCCATGCCGGCACGCGCGAGACGGTGTATACCGCGCAAGGGCCGGTGCAGATGCAGCGCGGAAAGGATCTCACCGGGATCGGCCTGGTAATCGGCACCGGCGGCGCCATCGTCCACGCGCGCGATCCGGCGGGCATACTCGAGGTGCTGCTGGCGAGCGCGAATGCGCCGGGCTCCCTGCGGCCCCGGGCGCCGAAGCTGGCGGTGGACGCGCATTATCTGTTGTACGCGGCGGGTCTTTTGGCACAGGTCGAGCCGGTGGCTGCATTCGATCTCGCCAGCGGCAACCTCCAATTCGTGGGAAACGAGGCAACGTCATGAACGATATCGCCAGCGCGCTCGCCGCGCCCGCTCTCACCGAAGCTGCCATTCCCGCTGAGATCTTTCACCGGATGCGCGCGGCGAATCTTGCCCGCTGGCAGACCGGAGCGCAGGTCGATTTCGACGCGTCCGTCGCCTTTCATCGCGCACTGCCGCCGCACAAGCAGCTCGCAGTCGCGATGCGCCGGGCGCACGCGGAGCGACGCTGCCTCACCCAACCGCGGGGTGGGGTCGCGACCCTCGCGATGCAAAAGGCGCTGATGATCGCGCTCGACCGGGAAGGGCTTGCCGACATCGTGCCCACGACCACCGACAGCTATACGCGCAACGAGCAATTCGCTGCGGCCCAGAATGGCGTGAACGAATCAGAGCGTCTGGAGCGCTCGCTCCTGAACGGCTTCCCGATCGTGAATTACGGTCTCGCAGCCGGACGCGAATTGATCGAGGCGATCGACAAGCCGGCCATCCTGCTGACGGGCACCGCGATGCCCAAGCTCACCGCGGAGATCGGGTTTGCCGCGGGTTACACCGGCTATCTCGGCTCGGGTATTGCGTATACGACTTCCTATATCAAGGAGCTCTCCATCGAGGAGGGCATCCGCAACTACCAGTATCTGGATCGACTGGCGGCGCTTTATGCCGAGCACGGGGTGGAGCTGCATCGGCGGCAGCCGGGGTTCCTGACCGGCACCAACATTCCCCCGTGCATCGCGATTGCGATTTGTGTCCTCGATTGTCTGCTCGCGGCGGCGCAGGGCGTGCGGCATTACGGCCTCGAGCTCGCGCAGACGCTGCATCTGGTGCAGGACGCGGCCGCGATCGCCGCGTGCGAGACCCTCGCCCAGGAATATCTCGCCAGGAAAGGCTACCGCGATGTGTTCACGCCGGTGACCTCGCTTCATTGGATGGGCGCCTGGCCACAGGACGAGGCGCAGGCGGCAACCCTCGTGAGCTACGGCGGGACGCTGGCGGCGATCGGCGGCGCGGTCAGCGTGACCACCAAGACTACCCATGAAGCGCACGGCATTCCCACCCCGCTGGCGAATGCGGAGGGGCTGCGCATCACGCGCATGGCGATTTATCTGGCACGCGACATCCGGCTCGATGGCCTGCCCGAATACGAGCGGGAAAAGGATCTGATCGCGCGCGAGGTGCGCGCCATCGTGGACAAGGTGCTCGAGATGGGCGATGGCGACGTGGCCGTCGGCACGGTGCGGGCGTTCGCAGCCGGCGTCCTCGATGTGCCGTGGTCACCCAACCGGCACGTGAAAAGCCGCGTAATGCCCGCACGCGATGCGCACGGCTACCTGCGCATTTTCGATCCCGGCGCGTTGCCTTTGCCGAAAGACATTCTCGAAGTTCACACCGACGGTTTGCGCGCACGCGCCGCCGCCCAGGGCGTGCCCTACGATCGCAATCTCGCCATCCAGAGCGTCTACGAACTCTCCGAGCCGCTCGCGAGGCTCATGCCCAACTGACGCCGCGCGCGGCGGAAGCGAGCCGGTGAAACAGCCGATCGCCGGTTACCACTGCGGATCAGTTCGTCGCGAAGCAGTAGAGATAGCCGGCGCTGCCGGTTTGTGCCAGCAACGCGTCGCTGCAGCCGTTCGACTTGTGCGACGAATTCCACGACGTACCCGCCGGCGGAGGACTATTTCCCATGCGGTCATGGTGACCAAGCATGGCGCTGCCCTCTCCGCTT